>JABFVJ010000373.1 GCA_013362835.1 Nonomuraea sp.
CGGGGAAGGCCGCGCCAGCTGAACGTGAGGCTGCCGGCCAGCAGGACGAACCCCGGCAGCACGCCGCTGACGATCGGCACCCAGGCCACGGCGGCCGTCGAGGCCAGCGCGAGCCCCCCGGCGCCGAGCAGCGTGAGCGCCACCCCGGGCACGGCGACGCTCCAGTCCTTCCAGATCGGCGCGAGCGCGACGAAGTGCACGCCCACCACGAACGCCACCCAGGCCACGTTCCCCTCCTCGGGGCGTCCGAGGGCGGCCAGCACCCGCAGCCCGCCGAACAGCAGGACCACCTCCGCGGCCACCACCGCGAGGTAACCGCGGCCGTACATGGCCCCCCGCCCGGACACCGCCGGACGTTCCCGGCGGACGGCGACGAACCACATGACGATCACGGCCGCCACCGCCACGCCCGCGACCGCCCGCAGGAGGTTCGCGGTCACGCCGTTCAGCGGGCTCTGGGCGTTGACGACGACGAAGACCGCCCCGAACACCGCACCCACCAACAATCCAGTCATTCGCTGCATGCACCCCATTGAAGGACACAGCGCACCCCGCCCGCGCGGGGGCTGGAACGAGTACGGGGTAGCCCTGGCCCTACCGCGCCGTCCCACGAAGACAGGTGGGCCTACCGGGCGGTGCCGCGCAGGTAGGCCAGGACGGCCAGGACGCGGCGGTTGTCGTCCTCGCCGGCCGGGAGGTCGAGCTTGGCGAACACCGAGGCCACGTGCTTGCCCACGGCCGCCTCCGTGATCGACAGGGCCCGCGCCACGGCGCCGTTGGAGCGTCCTTCGGCGATCAGCGCCAGCACCTCGCGCTCGCGCGGCGTCAGCCGGAACGCCGGCGCGGTGACCTCCCTGGCCCTGGTCCACGTCTGCTCGAACAGGTCGACGAGGGTGGCGATCAGGCCCTGCTGCCTGACCACCAGGGCGCCCGGCGCGTGCGGGACCGGGGTGATCCGGACGAAGGCCACCGAACGGTCGAAGACGAGCAGCTGCTGGATCGGCTCCTCGATCACCCGGTGCAGGTCGCCGGCCGCGTGCAGTTCCCTGATGCGGGCCGCCTTCGCGGGGTCGTCGAGCACGCTCGCGTGGATGATCGTACGCATCGACATGCCGCCCCGCAGCGCGTCGAGCACGTGGCGCCTGCTCCGCTGCTCCTCGCGGCCCTGGTCGCGGGTGCCCACCGGATGCATGGCGCGCAGCTCGCGGGCCGAGCGGGCCGCCCGCGCGATCTCCTGCCTGATCAGCTCGTCGCTCTCCAGCCGGGCGACCTCCACGGGAATGCCGCGCAGCTCGCCGACGACCTCCTCCAGCCGATGGGCGAGCCGGGTCAGCGACACTGCCTCGTTCACGCCTCCTCCGTCCCGCACGTGGACATTCTCCCTCAGATCGCCCGGGGAACGCGCGGAAGGGGCGCCGCTCGGGGTTCGAGCGGCGCCCCTCAGGGGGATCGGGGTCAGTCGCGCGGGTCCCAGCCGTCGGTGTCGACGTCCAGGTCGAGCTCGTCGGCGATGTCGCCCCAGTCGGCGAACTTGAAGTTGGTGTTCTCGCGGTCCGCCTCGGCCGGCGTGTTCACCCCGTCGTGGGCGATGAACAGGCCGTCGTCGAAGTCGCCCAGCGGCACGTTGAGCACGGTCGAGCCGTCGCTCACCTCCGAGCCGTCGATGCCGTTCGCCTCCGCGATCCGGAACTGGCCGAGGTAGGAGTTGGAGCCCTCCCTGCGGTACACGGCGAAGGTGTTGTCACCCTGGCTGGAGGCCAGGAGGTAGCCCTTGCCGTCCTCGCGGTAGTAGATCGTCAGGCCCTCGGCGTCGGCGGTCAGGTGCCGGCCGCCGTAGCCGGGGTCGGCGCCGGGCGTGCACTCCTCGGTCGCGGGGTCGTACGTCGCCGGTACGCCGAACTCGCGCACCTTGTCCACCAGCACCGGGGTGCCGGTGAGGTCGGCGCGTACGCGCCAGATGCCGACGTCCTCCTGGGCGGCGTAGAGCACGTCGCGGTTCTGGTCCACGACCATGCCCTCGACCTGGGCCATCTCGTCCGGCTCCAGGCAGGGGGTCCAGGTCTGGCCGTTGGGCAGGGCGAAGGAGTTGGGCAGGTCGAGCGTCCTGACGAGCTGGTAGCCGACCTTGCCGCCCGGCTTGGCCAGCAGCTTGACCAGGCCGACGGAGGTCTTGTGGCGGCGGCTGACCAGCGCGTACGTGCCGGTCGAGTCCTTCCAGGTGGTCAGGCCGTACGCCGTCTCGGCGTCGTTGACCTGCTGCTGGGTGCTGTTGAAGACGAACGGCGCGGCCGGGTCGGTCACGTCCGTGAGCTGGCCGTGGGAGATGGCGTAGACGCGCAGCTGGTCGCGCCCGCGGTCGGAGACGACCGCGAGGTCCCGGCCGCCGAAGCCGTAGGTGACGTCGACGTTGTTGAAGCGGCCCGCCTCGTCGTCGGGGCCGGGTGCGGCCGGCGCCGGGAGGTGCTGGAGCTGCTGCCCGGCGAGGTTGTAGACGTACAGCCCGCCCTTCTTGGCGGTGGCGACCACGACGCTGTCCTCGGAGTCGTGCGGGTCGACCCAGATCGCCGGGTCGTCACCGTTGGCGTCGCCGCCGGCCTCGTCGTCGTACAGGGAGGGGGTTTCGACCTCGGGGTTGACCGTCGCCACGCTGGAACCGGCCGCGGGTACGGCGATCCCGCCTAACAGGGTGAACATCAGGGCTGCCAGGGAGAGCCTGGACAGGGGACGCATTGCGCCTCCTCGTTCGGGGTGGTGATGTTGCGAAGAACGTAACGACCAGTTGACAAGAAATCAATAGGTCGTCCTTATGTCAGGACATAATGATTTAGACGTCGACCGAGGGCATGCGGAAGCCGCCCGGCCGGAGGACCCTCCCGGCCGGGCGGTTCACCGCGCTCAGCCTCGGTTGACGCGCCAGAAGTCGGAGATGGCCTGGCGGTTCTGCAGGTCGCCGAGCAGGCCGTCGGGGTCGGTGTGGAAGAGCTGGTTCTGCCAGTCGGACAGGCCGGCCGGGGTCACCAGCGGCTTGACCGTGCTGTTGCCCGAGATGCCGCCCTCGCCGATCTCGTGCTTGACGCCCTCCTCGGTCATGATGAAGTGCACGTACAGCTTGGCCGCGTTGGGGTGCTTGCTCTTGCTGGCGATGGCCACGTACTTGGGGTAGCTGAAGCCGACGAAGGGGGTCATGCCCTCACAGGCGGCCTGGTGGTACCCCTTGTCCTCGTTGTTGCGGAACTTGGAGATCGACATGAAGCCGATCTTCTTCTCCGTGGCGCTGGGCGCGCCGACGGCGCCCGAGATGTCCTCGTCGGAGCCGGTCAGCACGGCCTTGTTGAGCGACAGCCGCTTGATCCACTCCTTGGCCGCGCTCTCCTCGCTCTTCAGCGGCTTGCCGTACTTGGCCTGGTAGGCCTGTTGCAGCGCCTGGTTGCCGTGCGCGTCGAGCTGGGTGAAGAACGACAGCACGGTGGGCTTGCCGAGGGGGTCCTGCATGACCAGCTTGCCGGCCCACTCGGGCTCGGTCAGGTCCCAGACGTTCTTGACCGGGCAGCCGTCGGGGGAGAGCTTGGTGTTGTAGGCGAAGACCGTCGCCTTCGACAGCGCGAGCAGCGGGTTCTGGTTCTCCTCGGGGATCTGGTCCTTCAGGTCCGCGGGCACCCACGTCTGCGTCACGCCCTGCGGCGCGAGCTGGCCGACCAGCACGCCGCCGTCCTCGTACATGGCGGCGTCGATGGTGACGTTGTCCGCCGCGTGCTCTCTCGTCATCTTCTCGGCGGTCTGCGGGGTGTCCGACTTCACCCCTTCCATCGTGATGCCGTACTTGGCGGTGAACGCCTTGGCCACTTCCTCGATGTCGCCGCTGGAGTCGTAGACCAGCACGCTGCCTTCCTTCTTCGCGGCGGCGATCAGCGCCTCCAGGTCGAAGTTCGCATCGAGCGACGGGCCGGGCAGCGCCTTGGCCGTGGCCGGCGACGACGTCCCTCCGCCTTGCGTGGAGGGCGCGCAGGCCACGGCGGCGGCCGCCAGCAACGCCATTGAGATGATCATCCCGGTACGCCTCATGGTGGCGTCACTCCTTGCCTCTCGGGTTCGCAGGCGCCGCGCCAGCCCCGACCGACGCCATTGTGTGCTCACGATGAACGTCACGTGAATAAATTGTCAAGACATTCTTACGTCGGGATCAGTTACCTTCGTGTCCGTGACTGCGAATCTGGACATCGACCTCGACCGGACGAGTCCCATCCCTCTCTACTTCCAGGTGGCCGAGCGGATCGCCCGTGCCATCCAGGCGGGCGAGCTGCCGCCGGGCCACCGGCTGCGCAACGAGATCGAGCTCGCCGGGCAGCTCGGGCTGTCCAGGCCGACCGTACGCAGGGCCATCCAGTACCTGGTGGACAAGGGTTTGGTCGTCCGCAAGCGGGGCGTGGGCACCCAGGTCGTGCACAGCCAGGTCAAGCGGGCGGTCGAGCTCACCAGCCTCTACGACGACCTGCGCAGGGCCGGGCAGGAGCCGCGTACCGAGGTGCTGTCCATCGAGACCGTCGCCGCCGACGACGGCGTGGCGGCGGTGCTCGGGCTCGCTCCCGGCGCCCCCGTGCTCCGGCTCGAACGGCTCAGGTACGCGGGCGGCAAGCCGCTCGCCCTGCTGCACAACTGGCTGCCGCCCGGCCGCGACCCGTACTCGGCGCGGGCGCTGGAGGAGCGCGGCCTGTACGAGCTGATGCGCGCGGCCGGCGTGCGGATGCGGGTGGCGAACCAGCGGATCGGCGCCCGCGCCGCGACCCCGGCGGAGGCCAGGCTGCTCGGCGAACGCCCGGCCTGCACCCTGCTCACCATGGTCCGCACGGCCTACGACGACCAGGGCAGGGCGGTCGAGCACGGTTCGCACGTCTACCGGGCCTCCCACTACTCCCTGGCGGTCACGCTCGTCGAGCGATGAGGATAGTTCATCCTTATGTCAGGACAAACTCTTGACTGTTCAACTCCTGTTCATCTAGAACTGGAGACCCCTGGATGAGGAGCGATCATGCGTGTGGGTCTGCTGGGCCTTGGTCGGATAGGCATGTTCCATGCCGCGACCTTGTCTACTTTGGTTGACGACCTTGTCGTCTCCGACGTGGACCGGGTCAGAGCCGAGGAGGTGGCCGGACGACTCGGGGCCCGGGTGGGCGATCCCTTCGAGGCGGACGCGGTGGTGATCGCCACCCCGACCTCCGCCCACGCCGAGGGCCTGCTGCGGGCGTGCGCGGCCGGGGTGCCGGCGTTCTGCGAGAAGCCGGCCGCGCCGACCGTCGCCGAGACCGTGCGGGTGGCCGAGGCCGTCGAACGGGCCGGGATCAGCGTGCACATCGGCTTCCAGCGCCGCTTCGACGCCGGCTACCGCGCCGCGCGGGAGGCGCTGCGCGCCGGCGAGCTCGGCGAGCTGCACCGCGTCCACCTGCTGACCGGCGACCCCGCGCCCCCGCCCGCCGCGTACGTCGCCCAGTCCGGCGGCATCTTCCGCGACTGCCACATCCACGACTTCGACATCCTGCGCTGGGTCACCGGCCACGAGGCGGACACGGTCTACGCGATCGGCGCCAACCGGGGCGAGTCGTTCTTCGCCGAGGCCGAGGACGTCGACAACAGCGCCGCGCTGATCACCATGGACGACGGCACCCTGGTCACGCTCCAGGGCTCCCGCTACAACGGCGCCGGCTACGACGTGCGCATGGAGCTCGCCGGCACCCTCGGCACCCGCGCCGTCGGGCTCGGCGACCGCACCCCGCTGCGCGCGTCCGAGGGCCTGACCCCGGGCGGTGAGCCGTGGCCGGACTTCCAGTCCAGGTTCGAGGCCGCCTACGTCGCCGAGATGAGCGCGTTCCTGTCGATGGCGCGCGGCGAGAGCGAGAGCCCCTGCACGGTCAGGGACGCCCTGGCCGCGCTCTACCTGGCCGAGGCCGCCGACCTGTCCCGCCGCGAGGGCCGTCAGGTCCGGCTTCTGGAGGTGTCCAAGTGAGGATCGCCGCCGCTCCCATCTCCTGGGGCGTGTGCGAGGTGCCCGGATGGGGCCACCAGCTCACCGCCGACCGCGTGCTCGCCGAGATGCGCGAGCTGGGCCTGACCGCCACCGAGCTCGGCCCCGACGGCTTCCTGCCCGCCGGCCGCGACCTCCTCGGCCAGTACGGGCTGCGCGCCGTGGGCGGCTTCGTCCCCGTGGTCCTGCACGACCCCGCGCACGACCCGCTGCCCGGCCTCCGCGCCACCTGGGACTCCTTCGGCGCGGACGTGGTCGTCGTGCTCGCCGCCGCCACCGGCACCGACGGCTACGACACCCGCCCCGAGCTCGACGACACCGGCTGGCGCACCCTCCTCGGCAACCTCGACCGCGTCGCCGCCGCGGCGAAGGAGGCCGGCCGCGCCGTCACCCTCCACCCGCACGTCGGCACCATGGTCGAGACCGGGCAAGAGGTCGACCGCGTGCTCGAAGGCTCCTCCGTCGCGCTCTGCCTGGACACCGGCCACCTGCTCATCGGCGGCGGCGACCCGCTCGACCTCGTCACCCGCGCCGCCGGCCGCATCGCCCACGTGCATCTCAAGGACGTCGACCACGCCCTGGCCGCCCGCGTACGGGCAGGGGAGCTGTCCTACACCGAGGCCGTGCGCGCCGGGATCTACCGCCGGCTCGGACTCGGCGACGTCGACGTCAAGGGCATCGTCGCGGGCCTGACGGAGTCCGGCTACACCGGCTGGTACGTCATGGAGCAGGACGTCGTCCTCGACGGCGAGCCCCCGGCGGGCGCGGGACCGGCGGACGACGTGCGGGCGAGCGTGGAGTTCCTGCGGGGCCTGGCGTGAGCGCCCACGACGTGCTGACGATGGGCCGGGTGGGCGTGGACGTCTACCCGCTCCAGGTCGGCGTGTCGCTGCGGGACGTGGAGACGTTCGGCAAATACCTGGGCGGCAGCCCCACCAACGTGGCCGTGGCCGCCGCGCGCCTGGGGCACTCCAGCGCGGTGATCACGCGGACCGGCGACGACCCGTTCGGCGCGTTCGTGCACGACGCGCTGCGCTCGTACGGCGTGGACGACGGCCTGGTCACCGCGGTGCCCGGCCTCGCGACCCCGGTGACGTTCTGCGAGATCAGGCCGCCGGAGGACTTCCCGCTCTACTTCTACCGCCACCGCGCCCCCGACATGGAACTCGCGGCCGGCGACCTCGACCTGGCCGCGATCACCGGCGCCCGGCTGTTCTGGGCCACCGTGACCGGGCTGTCGGCCGAGCCCTCCTTCGGCGCCCACCTGACCGCCTGGGAGGCCAGGGGCCGGACCCGGCACACGGTGCTCGACCTGGACTACCGGCCCATGTTCTGGGACGCGCCGGAGCTCGCCCGCGAGCGGGTGCGCGCCGCGCTCGCGCACGTCACCGTCGCGGCCGGCAACCTCGACGAGGTCGAGATCGCCACCGGCACCCGCGACCCGGTCGCCGCGGGCGAGGCGCTGCTGGCCGCCGGCGTCGAGCTGGCGATCGTCAAGCAGGGCGCGGGCGGCGTGCTCGGCATGACCGCGACGGAGACCGTACGGGTGCCGCCGGTGCCCGTAGAAGTGGTCAACGGCCTCGGCGCGGGCGACGCCTTCGGCGGCGCGCTCTGCCACGGCCTGCTCGAAGACTGGCCGCTGGAGCGCACGCTGCGCTTCGCCAACGCCGCCGGCGCGATCGTCGCCGGGCGCCTGGCCTGCGCGCCCGCCATGCCCACGGCGGACGAGATCGACGCCGTCCTGTCCGCCACCCTCTCGGAAGGAGCCGCCACGCATGCGTGAGCAGGACTATCGCAGGCTGCTCGACGAGCGGGCCTGGCAGCCGGAGCGCGTCGCCGAGATGGCCGCCGCGCGCAGGCGCAGGCCGCTGCGGGGCGGCAGGGACCAGCTCCTCATCATCGCCGCCGACCACCCGGCCCGCGGCGCGCTCGGCGCGACCGGCCAGCCCATGGCCATGCGCAGCCGCGTGGAGCTGCTGGACCGGCTGATGACCGCCCTGGCCAGGCCCGGCGTCGACGGCCTGCTCGCCACCCCCGACATCGTCGAGGACCTGCTGCTGCTCGGCGCGCTCGACGACAAGATCGTCATCGGCTCGATGAACCGCGGCGGCCTGTACGGCTCGGTCTTCGAGTTCGACGACAGGTTCACCGCCTACGACGCCGAGTCCATCGCGGCCATGGGCTTCGACGGCGGCAAGATGCTCTGCAGGATCGCGCTGGAGGACAGCGCCACCGCCGCCACCCTCGCCCACTGCGGCCAGGCCGTCACCGAGCTGGCCAGGCACGGCCTGATGGCGATGGTCGAGCCGTTCTGGTCCAGCCGCCAGGAGGGCGTGGTGCGGCACGACCTCTCGCCCGAGGCCGTCATCCGCGCCATCAGCGTCGGCCAGGGTCTCGGCGCCACCTCCGCCCGCACCTGGCTGAAGATCCCGGTCGTGCCGGACATGGAACGCGTCATGGAGTCCACGACGCTGCCCGTGATGCTGCTCGGCGGCGACGCCGCCAACGCCTCCGACGAGATGTACGACTCCTGGAGCAAGGCGCTGAAGCTGCCCGGCGTACGCGGGCTGGTCGTCGGCCGGGCCCTGCTCTACCCGCCGGACGGCGACGTGGGAGCCGCGGTGGACACCGCGCTGAGCCTGCTCGCGGGCAACGTGCCCGATCTCGCCCAAGGAGGCGCCGTATGAGGCTGACCACGTCGCAGGCATTGGTGCGCTTCCTCGCCGCCCAGTGGTCCGAGCGCGACGGCGTCGAGCAGCGGCTGATCGCCGGCGTGCTCGGCATCTTCGGCCACGGCAACGTCGCCGGCGTCGGGCAGGCCCTGGCCGAGCAGGGCGCGGGCACCCGCGACCCGCTGCCGTACTATCTGGCCCGCAACGAGCAGGCCATGGTGCACACCGCCGTCGGCTACGCCCGTACCCGGTCGCGGCTGTCCACGTTCGCCTGCACGACCTCCATCGGCCCCGGCGCCACCAACCTGGCCACCGGCGCGGCGCTCGCCACCGTCAACCGGCTGCCCGTGCTGCTGCTGCCCGGCGACATCTTCGCCACCCGCGCCCCCGGCACGGTGCTGCAGGAGCTGGAGGACCCGCGCTCCTACGACGTGTCGGTCAACGACTCGCTGCGCCCGCTGTCGCGCTTCTTCGACCGGATCAACCGGCCCGAGCAGCTGCCGTCCGCGCTGCTCGCCGCGATGCGGGTGCTGACCGACCCGGCCGAGACCGGCGCCGTCACCCTCGCGCTGCCGCAGGACGTGCAGGCCGAGGCGTACGACTGGCCCGAGGAGCTGTTCGCCCGCCGGGTGTGGCACGTGCCGCGCCCGGTGCCCGAGCCGGCCGCGCTGGCCAGGGCGAAGGAGCTGCTGCGCGCCTCCCGCAGGCCGCTCGTCGTGGCCGGCGGCGGGGTCAAGTACAGCGAGGCGTGGGAGGAGCTGCTCCGGTTCGCCGAGAACCACGGCGTGCCGGTGGGGGAGACGCAGGCGGGCAAGGGCGCGCTGCCGTACGACCACCCCTGCGCGGTCGGCGCGATCGGCCACACCGGCACCGACGCGGCCAACACCCTGGCCCGCGAGGCGGACCTGGTCATCGGCGTCGGCACCCGCTACACCGACTTCACCACCGCCTCCAGGACCCTGTTCGGGCAGGCCAGGTTCCTCAACGTCAACGTCACCGCACTCGACGCGGCCAAGAACTCCGGCCTCACGCTCGTCGCCGACGCCCGCGAGGCCCTGCGCGCCCTCGGCGGGACCGACTGGCGGGCCGACCCCGCGTGGACCCACCGGGCCGCCGCCCTGGCCGCCTCCTGGCAGTCGGAGATCGGCCACACGTACGCCGGGACGGAGTTCAGCCAGCCCGTCGTGCTCGGCGTGCTCAACGAGGCCGCCGAGGGCGGCGTCGTCGTCAACGCGGCCGGCTCGATGCCCGGCGACCTGCACCGGCTCTGGCGCTCCTCCGACCCCCTCCAGTACCACGTCGAGTACGGCTACTCCTGCATGGGCTACGAGATCGCCGGCGGCCTCGGCGTGAAGCTCGCCGCGCCGGAGCGCGAGGTGTACGTGCTGGTCGGCGACGGCTCCTACCTGATGATGGCCCAGGAGATCGCGACCGCCGTGCAGGAGCGCGTCAAGCTCGTGATCGTCCTGGTGGACAACCGGGGCTTCGCCTCGATCGGCAACCTCAGCGAGTCGGTCGGCGCTCAGCGGCTCGGCACGGCGTACCGGACCCGCGGGCCGGGCGGCGAGCTGGACGGCGAGCCGCTGCCCGTGGACCTGGCCGCCAACGCCGCCAGCCTCGGCGCCGACGTGCTGCGCGCCGACGGCGCCGAGTCGCTGCGCGCGGCCCTGACCAAGGCCAAGGAGTCCACCAGGACCACCGTCGTGTACGTCGAGCCCGTCCCCGGCGGCGGCCCCGGCGCGCAGGCCTGGTGGGACGTGCCGGTCGCGGAGGTGTCGGCACTGCCCGAGGTCCGGGCCGCCCGTGAGCGCTACGACGAGGCCAAGCGCGACCAACGGCCCTACCTCTGATGGGCTGGACGCTCGCCTTCGCCGTGGTCGCCGCCCTGTTCGTGCTGATCAGCGGGGCCAACGACGGCGCGACGCTGATCGGGCTCGGCCTGCGCTTCCCGCACACGCCCGCCTGGGTGGCCGCCGCGCTGCTCGTGTCGGTGCTGTTCGCCGGGCCGTACGTGCTGGGCGTCGCGGTCGCGCGCACCTTCACGGAAGGGCTCGCCGGGCTGGACAGCGGCGGCGGCGCGACCGTGTTCCTGGCCGGGGTGGTGATCGCCGTCGTGGTCGTGGCGACGCTGACCGGCAAGGGGCTGCCGACCAGCCTGACGCTGGCCGTGATCGGCGGCATCGGCGGGGCCGGGCTCGGCGCCGGGCTGCCGGTGGCCTGGGCGAGCCTGTTGACCGTGCTCGCGATCGGCGTCTGCGCGCCCCTCGTCGGCCTGGTGCTCGGCTACCTGCTGGGGACGCTGTCCCGCCGGGTGCCGTCCTACCGCAGGATGCCGGGGCTCATGGTGGCCGCTCACCTGGTGGCGTACGCGGCGCAGTGCCTGGCCTACGCCGTCAACGACGGCCAGAAGATGATCGCGGTGGTGAGCGTCGCGGTGGACGTGGCGCGCCACGGCCTAGGCCGGGTCGGGCCCGTGGACGTACCGCCGGGCTGGATGGCCGTGCTGGTGGCGCTGTTCCTCGCCGGGGCGCTGACCACGCTGCCCCGCGTGGGCGAGCGGATCGGCCGCGGCCTGGTCATCACCCGGCCGCTGCACGTGCTCTCGGCCGAGACCGCCGCCACCGGCGCCGTCCTCGGCAGCTCGGCCCTGGGCAGCCCGGTGAGCATGACCCAGTCCGTGACCGCCGGCGTCGTCGGCGTCGTGGCAAGCGAAGGAAGCAGGAGGGTGCGATGGCAGGGAGTGCTGAACATGGGTACGGCGTGGCTGGTCACCTTGCCGTCGTCCCTGGCTCTGGGCTGCCTGGCCGGGCTCGGGCTGAGGCTGCTGTGAGCGGCCGTACGCGCCGTGCCCGCCGGCTCGCCCGCGTCTGGGACGATCTGCGCGGCAGGTCCGGACGCCGGGTGGTCGACCTCGTCCGCGGGCAGGTGGCCGTGGCCAGGGAAGGCGCCGTGCTGGCCTGCTCGGCCGCCGCGGGCAAGACCGAGCGCGCGGCCGCCCGCGCCAGGATGGCCGACGTCGAGCACGAGGGCGACGACGCGCGCCGCGAGCTGGTCAGGGCCCTGCGACGGGTGCTCGCCACCCCCATCGACCGGGAGGACCTGTTCCGGCTCTCCCGCTCGATCGACGACGTGCTCGACCAGTTACGCGACTTCGTCCGCGAGGCCGACCTGTTCGGCGTCGCCGACCTCGCCTTCGCGGTCGAGCCGCTGAACGCCGTGATCGACGGGCTCGACCAGCTCGAACTCGCCCTGCTGAAGATCACCGGCGATCCCGGCTCGGTCACCGTGGCCGTGCTCGCCACCCGCAAGTCCCGCACCCGCGTCCGCCAGCTCTACCAGGCCCGGCTCACCGAGCTGTTCGCCGGGACGCTGGACATGGACACCCTGCGCGAACGCGAGCTGCTGTCCCGTCTCGACGCCGTGGGCAGGCGGCTCGGCGAGTCCGCCGACGCGCTCGCCGACGCCATGCTCAAACGAAGCCACTAACCCCCCGAAGGAATACCGATGGCTGTCCTGACCAAGACGGAGCCGCCGCCCCGCCCCCCGAGGCGGCGCAGGCTCCTCTACCGCCTCCAGGTCATGCGGCACGACCCGACCGCCGCGCTCGGCCTGATCCTGGTCATCCTGCTCGCCTACCTCGTCGTCGCCCCGCTCGTCGCCGTGCTCTCGGACGCCTTCCGCCTGCAGTACGGCGACGAGCTGCACGCCGGTCAGCAGCCGGGCGAGTGGACCGGCTACTACCTGTGGCGGGTCTTCCGCTCCCAGATCAGCGGCCTGCTGTTCTGGGGGCCGCTGGTCAACACGCTCGTGGTCGCGGTCGGCACGGTGCTGTTCGCGCTGCTGCTCGGCGGCGGCATGGCCTGGCTGGTGACCCGGACCAACGTGCCGGGGCGCAAGTGGCTGGCCGGGGCGCTGGTGGTGCCGTACATGCTGCCGTCGTGGACGTTCTCGCTGGCGTGGCTGACGCTGTTCAAGAACGAGCGGGCCGGCGGGCAGGTGGGCTTCCTGGAGTCGTCCGGCATCCGCACGCCCGACTGGCTCGCCTACGGGCCGCTGCCGATCATCGTCACGCTGGGGCTGCACTACTACCCGTTCGTGCTGCTCCTGGTCGGCAACGCGCTGCGCAGGATCGACGTGCAGCTGGAGGACTCGGCCCGGGTGCTCGGCGCGCCCCGGCGGACCGTCGTACGGCGGATCGTGGTGCCGCTGATGCTGCCCGCGCTCTCCTCGGCCGTGCTGCTCGTGGTCGGCCGGGTGCTCGGCACGTTCGGCACGCCGTACGTGCTGGGGCTGCCGGCCAACTACCAGGTGCTGTCCACGGGGCTGTTCCAGTCCATCAGGGACCGCAGCACCGGCGTGGCGTCCGTGCTCGCCACCGTCATCGTGATCATCGGCGTGCTGATCGTCTTCACCGACATGCGGCTGATGCGCGAGCAGCGCAGGTTCGTCACCGTGGGCGGCAAGGGCGCCATGGACCGGCTCGGCGACCTGCGCCGCTGGCGCTGGCCCGCGTTCGCGCTCGGCCTCGTGGTCTTCGGCGTCAGCGTGCTGATCCCGGTGCTGACGCTGCTGCTGTCGACGCTCACCCGTACGCCGCTGGACCTGTCGACGCTGACCCTCGACTACTGGATCGCCGACAGGCTGCCCGGCGCGGTCGGGTTCCCGCACGGCATCCTGCGCGGCTCGGAGCTGTGGGAGGCGGCCTGGAACTCGCTGCGCATCGTCGGCCTCGCCTCGGTCATCTGCGCGGTCGCCGGCCTGCTCGTCGGGTACGTCGTCGTCCGCGGCACGGCCCCGCGCATCGCCGGGTTCCTCCGCCAGGTGTCGTTCCTGCCGTACCTGATCCCCGGCATCGCCTTCGCCGCCGCCTCGCTGTCGCTGTTCGCCGTCGCCCGCGGGCCCGTCCCCGCGCTGTACGGCACGACGTTCCTGCTGATCCTCGTCATGGCCGTCACCCACCTGCCCTACAGCTCGCGCTCGGGCATCGCGGCGATGATGCAGCTCGGCAGGGAACCGGAGGAGGCCGCGCAGATCGCCGGGGCCTCCTGGTGGCAGCGCATGCGCAGGATCATCTTCCCCATCCAGAAGGGGGCCCTGGTCACCGGCATCGTGCTGCCGTTCATCTCCGGGCTCAAGGAGCTCAGCATCGTCATCATGCTGACCACCACGGGCACCCAGCTTCTCACGACGCTCTCCATCGGCCTGGTCGACTACGGATACACGCAGCTCGCCAACGGCGTCGTCCTCATGATCGCTCTGCTCAGCTTCACCATGACGTCCCTGACCCAGCGGCTGACCAAGAGCAGCCTGGCGTCCGGCCTAGGAGGATAGATGCCGAACATCACCTTGAGCGCAGTCTCCAAGAGCTACGGCGGTGGCGACTACGCGGTCAAGAACCTCGACCTGGTGGTCCCCGACGGCTCCTTCATGTGCCTGCTCGGCCCGTCCGGCTGCGGCAAGACCACCACCCTGCGCATGATCGCCGGGCTCGAACAGCCCACGGCGGGCAGCATCGCCGTCGGCGACCGCGTCCTGGACTCCGTCGAGCAGGGCATCTACGTCCCGCCCGAGAAGCGCGCCATGGGGCTCGTCTTCCAGAACTACGCGCTCTGGCCGCACCTGTCGGTGCGCGACAACGTCGAGTTCGGCCTGCGCATGCGCAAGGTGACCGGGCCCGAGCGGCGCGCCCGCGCCGAGGCGGCGCTGAGGATGGTGCACGTCGACGCCGCCATGGACCGCTACCCCTCGCAGCTGTCCGGCGGCCAGCAGCAGCGCGTCGCGCTGGCCAGGATGCTCGCGGTCAACCCGGACGTGCTGCTGCTCGACGAGCCGCTGTCCAACCTCGACGCCCGGCTGCGCCTGGAGATGCGCGCCGAGCTCAAGCGCATCCACGAGGAGTCCGGCGCGACGATCGTCTTCGTCACCCACGACCAGCTCGAAGCGCTCACCATGGCCACCGACGTGGCGGTCATGAACGACGGCGAGCTGCAGCAGCTCGCCGCCCCGATGGAGATGTACGAACGCCCCGCCAACCGGTTCGTCGCCGAGTTCGTCGGCAGCCCGCCCATGGCCATCGTGGACGCGGGCCCCACCCCCGGCGGCCTGGCCGGCTCCCTGCTGCGCTTCGTCGAGTCGCGCGGCGCCCGGGTCAGCGCGTCCGCCGTCGGCATCAGGCCGGAGGCGCTGCGGCTCGGCACGCCGCCCGCCTCCGTGTGGAGCGAGGAGGCGGTGGTCGAGGCCGTGCTGCCCGCGGGCTCCTCCTGGACCGTACGGCTGCGCGTCCTCGACACCGAGCTGTACGCGCTGTCGTACACGCCGGTGCTGGCCGCCGCCGGTGACGTGCTGACCTGCTGGACCGACCAGTTGCACCTGTTCGGCGCGGACGGCGCCCGCATCTCCGCCTGGGACCGGGCGGAGGTCACCGCGTGATCAGCCCCAAGGCACTGCTCCTGGACTTCGGCGGCGTCATCGTCCAGACCGCCAAGCGCCCGTCGTGGGCCGCCGAGCTGGCCGCCGAGGTGCACGGCCTGCTCGCCGGCGCCGGGTTCGACGGCCTGACCGCCGAGGACGTCGAGAGCGACATCAAGGCCGGCGCGCGGGCCGACAAGTTCTGGAAGGACTCCACCTCACGCCAGTTCGCGCCCGAGGAGATGACGCACCGCCGGTTCTGGGCCGAGTTCGTCGCCACCGACTGGCCCGAGCAGGCCCGTACGCTCGTCACCGTCGAGGCGACGCCCCTGTGCAAGCGGATGGGCGAGCTGCGCAGCGACAGGAAGCTGCGTACCGGCATGGAGGAGCTGCTGACCGCCTGCCGCGAGCGCGGCGTCATCCCCGCCGTCGTCAGCAACGCGCTGTGCGGGGCCGTGCACCGCGACTACCTCGCCGCGAGCGGCCTCGACCACCTGGTGGCCGCGCAGGTCTACAGCGACGAGGTCGGCGTGCGCAAGCCGAACCCCGAGATGATCTGGCTCGCCTGCCGGGCGCTCGGCCTGGCCCCCGCCGACGTCTGGTACGTCGGCGACAACTACGACCGGGACGTGATCTGCGGCGCCCGGGCCGGGGCGGGGGCGACCGTCCTGATGGTCTCCGCGAGCACCGACAAGATCCCGTACCGGGTGCGGCAGAGCCCTCAGGCCACGGTCGAGGACCCCCGCGCCCTGCTGAGCCTCCTGGAGGAGACATGGACGTGAACACCTCTCGCGAACTGGCCGCCATCGCGGTCGAGGCGGCCAGGGCGGTCGGCGACCGGCTGCGCGCCGCCTTCCGCTCCCGGCCCGAGGTGCAGACCAAGCGCGACTTCCACGACCCGGTCACCGAGCACGACAAGGCGGCGGAAGAGGGCATCCGCGAGGTCATCGGCCGGCTCTGCCCCGACAGCGTCGTGGTCGGCGAGGAAGGCGGCACCCACGGCCAGGGCGCCGTCAGCTGGTACGTCGACCCCATCGACGGCACCGCCAACTTCGCCGTCGGCCTGCCGTTCTTCTGCACCTCGATCGCCGCCGCCGTGGACGGCGAGGTGGTCGCCGGAGTGATCTACGACCCCGTACGCGACGACGAGTTCACCGCCTGGCTCGGCCGCGCCGAGTGCAACGGCGAGCCGATCCGCAGCGTGGGCGCCCGCTCCGACCGCGAGGCCGTGCTGCTGTCCAGCTACCCCACCCCCCGCGACCTGGCCGAGGACGAGGACGGCGCGCTGCGCCGCTTCTCCGGCATGACCCAGTCCTTCGCCACCATCCGCCGCCCCGGCAGCGCCGCGCTCAAGCTCGCCCATGTCGCCGCCGGCTGGTCCGACGTCGCCTACGGCACCCGCGTCAACGCCTGGGACGTCGCCGCAGGCTCCCTCCTGGTCAGGCAGGCGGGCGGCGTCTACATCCCGCTGTCCGGCAGCATCTTCGAGCCGGGCGGCTACCTCGCCTGCGTCGGCGGCTTCGACCTGGACAACTCCGTGCTGGCCGGCGTCGCGGCGGCGAGGAGCGCCACGTGATCCGCTGGATCGTGACGGACCTCGACGGCACGCTCGTCGGCCGCGACCTCGCCATGGTGCCCGAGAGCCGGGAGGCGCTGCGCCGCTTCCTGGCTGCGGGCGGCGAGGTCGTCATCGCCACCGGCCGCATGGAACGATCCGCCCGCCCCTACTACGACGAGCTGGGCCTGGACGGCCCGGCCATCCTCTACAACGGCGCCCGTACGGTGAACCTGGCGACCGGCGAGGTGCTGCGCGCCCGCCACCTGCCCGCGACCGCGTGGAAGACGCTGCTCGGCCTGTTCGGCGAGCTTCCCGGGCGCGTGTACCCGGTCGCGTTCTCCGGCGGGGCGGCGCTGGCCGTGGACGACGTGCCCGAGCTGCGGGACTACGCCAGGCGCGACGGCATCACGCTGCGCGACCCCGGTGACTGGGCGGCCCTTCCGCCCGACGAGATCACCAAGGTCATGCTCATCGGCGAACCGCTCCCGGAGCTCGACGTCGCGGGCACGGTCACCGTCCGGTCGGAGGCGACGTACCTGGAGGTGCTTCCGGAGGGGGCGACCAAGGGCAGCGCCCTGCGGGCCCTCGCCGAGGCCAGGGGAGTGGCGATGGAAGAGATCGCCGCCATCGGCGACAACCCCAACGACATCGACATGATCCAGGCCGCCGGCCTGGGCATCGCGGTCGGCGACGGCCATCAGGACGTCCTGTCCGCCGCGGACGTGGTGGCGCGGGCCTGCGCCCAGGGCGCGCTGGTGGACGCCGTGGACCTCGCGCTGAGAAAGGGAGAACGGTGAAGTCGGTCAAGCACTGGATCAACGGAGCTCTGACGGACGGCGACAGCCGTACGGCTGAGATCTTCAACCCGGCGACCGGTGAGGTCAGCGGCCACGTCAAGCTGGCCTCGGTCGCCGACGTCGACGCGGCCGTGGCCGCCGCCGTGGCCGCCTTCCCGGCCTGGCGGGACGCCTCGCTGACCAAGCGGGCGGCGGTGCTGTTCCGGTTC
>JABFVJ010000443.1 GCA_013362835.1 Nonomuraea sp.
TCCGCGACGAGCCGATCCGCGCCTCGGTCCAGCAGCGGGTCTCCGAGAGCGCCGCCTACCTCGGTGAGCACATGGGCGAGGTGCCGGTGCTCGTGCTCGCCTGCATCGCCCTGCCCGGCGGCAGGCTGCCGGAGGGCAACCAGGCCGGGCTGTGGGGCTCGCTGCTGCCGGCCGCGTGGAGCCACATGCTCACCGCCCGCGCCCGCGGCCTCGGATCGGCGTGGACGAGCCTGCACCTGGCGTACGAGGCCGAGATCGCCGAACTGCTCGGCATCCCCGGCGACGTGCGCCAAGGCGTGCTGCTGCCCACCGCGTACCACACGGGCGACACCTTCAGGCCCGCCGCCCGCCAGCCGCTGGAGGAGGTCCTGCACCTCGACCGCTGGTAGTCACTCCGAGTCGTCCGCCTTGACGCCCAGCCGCTTCCGCAGGCGCCACACCAGCAGGTGGTAGCCCGCGATCACGGGAGGCGACAGGACCGCCGATCCCCAGCCCTGGCGGACGAGCACGTCGATCAGGGCGGCGACCAGGCAGGGCGCGACCAGCGCCCACGTACGCCACTCCGAGGCCAGCACCCAGCGCGCCAGGGCCCGCCAGGACGTGTCCTCGACCAGGACGCCGCAGACGATGAAACCGCCCGCGAGCAGGGCCATCCCCGCGATGCACAGGGCGCCCGCCAGACCGCCGCCGCTCAGGCCGATGAAGGCCGCGGCGGCGAGGAACAGGACGGTGACGAAGACGGCGACGGCCGCCAGGCCCCGCCGGTCGCCGTCGCTGAGCTCCTCGCCCTGATCGCCGTACGCTCCCCAGCCGGGGTCCTCGAGCATCGCCAGCCCCTTCGCGTGATCCGGAACCGCCGGACCCGCCCAGTGTGACAGCCGGGCGCGCTCGCGTCCCCTGCATCGCACACGGCCAGGGCGGTGGCGCGGCTAGTCCTCCTTGAGGCCGTTGGCGGCGACCACGTCGCGGTACCAGTGGGCGCTGTCCTTCCAGGTGCGCTCCAGCGTGTCCCGGTCCACGCGGACGATGCCGAAGCGCTTGGCGTACCCGTGCGCCCACTCGAAGTTGTCCATCAGCGACCACAGGAAGTAGCCGCGCACGTCCGCGCCGCCCGCGACGGCCTCGGCGACCGCGCCGACGTGGCGGCGCAGGTAGTCGATCCGGTCCTCGTCGTGCACCAGGCCGTCGTCGCCGACCGGGTCGGGGAACGCGGCGCCGTTCTCGGTGATCATCGTGGGCAGCGACGGGTAGTCGCGGCGCAGGCGCAGCAGCAGCTCGGTCAGGCCGGTCTCGTCGATGTTCCACCCCATCTCCGTGTACGGCCCCGGCTGCTGGACGAACTCCACGTCCTCGCAGGCGATCCACGGCGAGGCGGCCCCGTCGGCGTGGCCGTCGGCCGTCTCCCGGCTGTCGCCGCCGTCCCACTGCCGCACCAGGACGGGGTTGTAGTAGTTGACGCCCAGCACGTCCAGGGGCGCGCAGGAGGCGGCCTCGTCGCCGTCCTGGACGAAGGCCCAGTCGGTGATCGCGGCGGTGTCGTCGAACAGGGCACGCGGGTACGCGCCGGAGAGCATCGGGCCGAGGAAGGCCAGGTTGGCCAGCCGGTCCACGCGCGCCACCGCCTCGGCGTCGGCCTCGGAGACGCCGCGCACGTGGTGCAGGTTGAGCGTCACCGACATCCGCGCGGCCGGGTCGGCCACCTCGCGCAGGGCGCGTACGGCCAGGCCGTGGCCGAGGTTCAGGTGGTGCACGGCGGCGAGCGCGGCGGCGGCGTCGGTACGGCCCGGCGCGTGCACGCCCGAGGCGTAGCCGAGGTAGGCCGAGCACCACGGCTCGTTCAGCGTGATCCAGGTGTGCACGCGGTCGCCGAGCGCCTCGCCCATCAGGCGGGCGTAGTCGGCGAAGCGGAAGGCGGTGTCGCGGTGCGGCCAGCCGCCCGCCTCCTCCAGCTCCTGCGGCAGGTCCCAGTGGTAGAGCGTGGCGACGGGGGCGATGTCCCTGGCCAGCAGGCCGTCCACGAGCCGGTCGTAGAAGGCCACGCCCGCCCGGTTGAGCGCGCCCTGGCCGCCCGGCTGCACGCGCGGCCAGGAGATCGAGAACCGGTAGGCGCCCACGCCGAGCCCGGCGAGGAGGTCCAGGTCCTCCTCCAGGCGGTGGTAGTGGTCACAGGCGACGTCGCCGGTCTCGCCGTTGACGACCTTGCCCGGGGTGTGGGAGAAGACGTCCCAGATCGACGGGGTGCGGCCGTCCTCGGCGGCGGCGCCCTCGACCTGGTAGGCGGCGGTGGCGGTGCCCCAGAGGAAGTCGGTGGGGAACATGGTTACTCCGTGATCTCGAGATGGTCGGTTCCGGGGGCCGCGGTGGCGCTCACGCCGTCCACCAGCAGGCTCCAGCTCAGGGGGGCGCCTTCCAGGCGGCGGGCGCGTACCGCGCCGCCCGCCCGTGACACCTCGAAGACGGCGGCGGCCGTGCCGTCCGCCGAGGGCACCGTGACGGTACGGGACGCGCCGTCCGGCAGCCGGCACACGCGCAGGGTGAGGCCGTCGGCGTAGTCGTAGTCGGGACGGTCCTCGCGCGCGCCGAGCGGCAGCACCGCGCCGGGCCGTACGAGCAGCGGCAGGCTGTCGAACCCGTGCCGTTCGGTACGCCAGCCGGGCCCCTCGACGGCCGTCCCGTCCAGCAGCCGGGTCCACACGCCCTCGGGCACGTAGTAGGAGACCTCGCCCTCCGCCGACAGCACCGGCGCGACCAGCAGGTCGGGTCCCAGCAGGTACTGGGCGTCGAGGTGGTCGCAGGCCCGGTCGCCGGGGAAGGCGAGCGGCATCGCCCGCATCATCGGCAGCCCCTCCTCGGCGGCCTGGACGGCGGCGGCGTACAGGTACGGCATCAGCCGGTGCTTCAGCCGGGTGAAGGAGCGCAGCACGTCGACCGCCTCCTCGTCGAACAGCCACGGCACCCGGTACGACCCGCTGCCGTGCAGCCTGCTGTGCGACGACAGCAGCCCGAACGCCACCCACCGCTTGAACACGGCGGGGTCGGGCCGCCCCTCGAACCCGCCGATGTCGTGGCTCCAGAAGCCGAAGCCCCCCAGGCCCAGCGACAGCCCGCCGCGCAGCGACTCGGCCATGGCCTCGAACGAGGACTCGCAGTCGCCGCCCCAGTGCACCGGCAGCCGCTGCCCGCCCACGGTCGCCGACCGCGCGAACAGCACCGCCGGCCCCCGCTCGGCCAGCACGTCGTGCGCGACCTGGTTGTAGAGCAGGCTGTAGTAGTTGTGCATGCGCTCGGGGTCGGAGCCGTCGGCCCAGGCCACGTCCGTGGGGATGCGCTCGCCGAAGTCGGTCTTGAACGCGTCCACCCCCATGTCGAGCAGCCCGCGCAGCTTGCCGGCGTACCAGTCGCGGGCCGCGGCCGAGGTGAAGTCCACCAGCGCCCGCCCGGCCTGCCAGTGGTCGTCCTGCCAGATCCGGCCGTCCGGGCGGCGCACCAGGTGCCCCGCCGCCGCCCCCTCGTCGAACAGCGGCGAAGCCTGCCCGATGTACGGGTTGATCCACACGCACACCCGCAGCCCGCGCGCCTTCAGCCGGGCGAGCATGCCCTCCGGGTCGGGGAACACCTCCGGATCCCACTCGAAGTCGCACCACCGGTACCGCCGCATCCAGAAGCAGTCGAAGTGGAACACGCTGAGCGGCAGGTCCCTCCCGGCCATCCCGTCCACGAACGAGGTCACGGTCTCCTCGTCGTAATCCGTGGTGAACGACGTGGACAGCCACAGGCCGAACGACCACGCGGGCGGCAGCGTGGGACGCCCGGTCAGCGCGGTGTAGCGGCGCAGGATCTCCGCGGGCGTCGGCCCGTGGATCACCAGGTACTCCAGGTCGTGCCCCTCGACGCCGAACTGCACCCGCGACACCGACTCCGACCCCACCTCGAACGACACCCGGCCCGGATGGTCGACGAACACGCCGTAGCCGCGGTTGGTGAGGTAGAAGGGCACGTTCTTGTAGGCGAGGTCGCTGCTGGTGCCGCCGTCCTCGTTCCAGACGTCCACGCTCTGGCCGTTGCGGGTCAGCGGGCCGAAGCGTTCGCCAAGCCCGTACACGAGCTCGCCGGGCCCGAGCCCGAGCTGCTCGACCAGGAAATGGCGGTCGCCGGCGTCCTCCATGACGGCCAGCGACCTGCCGCCGCTGCGGGTCAGCTCGCGGCCGTCCGCGCTGAAGGCCATCTCCCACGGCGCGTCCCGGCGTACGGTGACCGTCAGCGCGCCGCTGGTCAGGGCGGCCTCTTCGCCGTCCACGCGGATCTTC
>JABFVJ010000016.1 GCA_013362835.1 Nonomuraea sp.
GCGGCGGTCAGGCCACGCCGGCCTCCACCGTCGCGGCCAAGGCGACGGGCACGATCACGATGTGGGCGATGGGCAACGAAGGCGAGCTGCTGCCCGACTTCGTGAAGACGTTCAAGGACGCGAACCCCGGCGTCACGGTCGACGTGACGGCCGTGCCCTGGGACGCCGCCTACCAGAAGTTCCAGACCGCCATCGCGTCAGGGAACGTTCCAGACGTCGCCATGATGCCCGGCCTCCCGGTCTTCAAGGACGCCTTCGCCCCGGTCCCCGACGCCATCGACACCAAGGGCATGTACCCGGGAGCCGTCTCGACGGGCACGATCGACGGCCGGCTGCTGGAGGTCCCCTGGTACGTCGACGTCCGGGTGCTCTACTACCGGACGGACCTCGCGGAGAAGGCCGGCTGGAAGAAGGCCCCGGCCACGTGGGACGAACTGCGGCAGATGTCCAAGGACCTGCAGGAGAAGGCCGGTGCGAAGTGGGGCATCCGGCTGCCCGCGGGCACCACCGGATCGTTCCTGTCGGCGCTCTGGATGCCGTGGTCCAACGGCGCCGAGCTGATGAAGCCCGACCAGTCCGCGTGGACGCTCGACACCCCGGAGTTCGCCTCGGCGTACGAGTACCTGGCGTCGTACTACAAGCAGCGCATCGCCGACCCGAACGCGGACACCGCGCCCGCCGCCGCCGTCAAGGACTTCCTGACGGGCACGACCCCCGCGCTCGTCGCCGGCCCCTTCGTGCGCGGCGCCATCTCCCAGGCGGCCGGGGACAAGTTCGCGGACAAGTACGCGACCGTGCCGCTTCCGGCGGGGAAGAGCTCGACCTCCTTCGTCGGCGGGTCGAACCTCGTGGTCTTCAAGGCCGCCAAGAACCCGGATTCCGCCTGGAAGCTGGTGCAGTGGCTCAGCGAGCCCCAGACGCAGGCGGCCTGGTACAAGGTCAGCGGCGACCTGCCGTCGGTCCAGAGCGCGTGGCAGGATCCGGCGCTGGTCGCGGACCCGACGCTCGCGGCCTTCGCCGAGCAGCTCAAGACCGCCAAGGCGCCGCCGCAGATCGTCAGCTTCGACAAGGTGGGCGCGGCGGGCGACTCCGCGATCGAGAAGATCATCAAGGGCGGCCGGCCCGTCGCGGACGCACTGCGGGAGCTCCAGAAGCAGGCCGACGGCATCGGGGTGTCCTGAGCAGTGCCGAACCCCACACCTTCGACACCGCTCGTACGGGCGCGCACCTCCCGTGGCGTGCGCGCCCGCCCGGCCGGAGGAGCGAACACCGAACGCCGGCGCCGGCAGACGCTGATCGCCTGGCTGTTCGCCGCGCCGTTCGTCGTCATCTTCGCGGTGTTCATGGTCCTGCCGATCGTGAGCTCGTTCGGCTTCTCCTTCACGGACATGACCGCGCGGGACGTCCAGACGCCGTTCAGCGTGGACTTCGTCGGGCTCCAGCAGTACGCCGACGTGCTCGGCGACCCGGAGTTCCAGAACGCCGCCGGCGTGACGGGCCTGTTCGTGCTCGTCGGCATCCCCGTCACCGTGGCGCTCGGGCTGGGGCTGGCGCTGGCGCTCAACTCGGGCGTCCGGCGGTTCAGGCCGATCTACCGGCTGGCCTTCTACGCGCCGGTGGTGACGAGCGTCGTCGCCGTCTCGGTCATCTGGCGCTACATCCTCGCCCGTGACGGCCTGCTGAACATGCTCCTCGCGGTGGTCGGCATCGACGGTCCGGACTGGCTGAACAGCACCACCTGGGCGCTGCCCTCGCTGATCGTGATGGCCGCCTGGCTCAACACGGGATCGCTGATGGTGATCTTCCTGGCCGGCCTGCAGTCGATCCCCGCCGACATCACCGAGGCGGCGTCGATCGACGGCGCCGGACGCTGGCGCCGCCTGCGCAGCGTCACGCTCCCGCTGCTGCGCCCCACGATGCTGCTGGGCGGCGTCCTCATCTCGGTCGGCTACCTGCAGTTCTTCGAGGAGTCGTACGTGATGACCCAGGGCGGGCCGCTCGACTCGACCCTCTCGATGACCTACTACACCTTCAACACGTTCGGCTTCGGCGACTTCGCCAAGGCGTCCGCGGCGAGCTACATCATGTTCGTCGTCATCGCCGTGGTCAGCGTCGTGCAGTTCCGCGCGCTCAGGAGATCCACATGACCCGGCTGAAACTCCTGTCGGCGCGGCCCCTCACCCATGTGGTGCTGATCGCCGGCGTGGTGGTGTGGCTCGCGCCCTTCGCCTGGATGGTGCTCGGCTCGTTCAAGACGCAGGACGAGATCTTCGCCGATCCTCCGACGTGGTGGCCGCAGGCCCCGACCGGCGGGAACTTCGCGCGCTGGCTGACCGAGCTGCACTTCGGCACGTTCTTCACCAACAGCCTCGTCGTCGCGGTGATCACGGTGCTCGGCAACCTGCTGTTCTGCTCGATGGTCGGCTACGCCCTGGCCAAGATGGACTTCGCGGGGAAGCGCGTCCTGCTCGGCGTCGTGCTGGTGACCATCATGGTGCCCGGCGTGGTGACCTTCGTGCCGCTGTTCGTGATCGTCGCGAAGATGGGCATTCTCAACACGTACGGCGCGCTGGTGCTGCCGTTCCTCACCCAGCCGGTCGGCGTGTTCCTGATGCGGCAGTTCATGCTGGACATCCCGGACTCGCTGCTGGAGGCCGCGCGCATCGACGGCGCCTCGGAGCCGCGGATCTTCACGCGCATCGTGCTGCCGCTGTGCGGCCCCGCGCTGGCGACGCTCGGCATCCTCACCTTCCTCGGCTCGTGGAACAACTTCCTCTGGCCGCTCGTGGCCAGCCAGTCCGAGTCGATGTACACGCTGCCGGTCGCGCTCTCGCTCTACTCCACAGGTCAGTACGCGACCGACTACGGCACGCTGCTCGCCGGCGCCGTACTGATCATCACGCCCATCCTCGCGCTCTTCGTGTTCCTGCAGCGCTACTTCGTGCAGGGCATCGCCACGGTAGGACTCAAATGACGACATCGCCCCGATCCCGTACGAACACCCCCTTCCCGGACGGCTTCCTGTGGGGGGCCGCCACGTCGGCGCACCAGGTGGAGGGGAACAACGTCGGGAGCGACTTCTGGCAGGCCGAGAACGACGGGTCGTGGGGCCTGCCCGACCGGTCGGGCGACGCCTGCGACAGCTACCACCGCTGGCCGGAAGACCTCGACATCGCGCGCGACCTGGGGCTCAACGCCTACCGGTTCAGCATCGAGTGGGCCCGCGTGGTGCCCGCGCCCGGTCACCCCTCGACGGCGGCGCTGGACCACTACCGCCGGATGATCGAGGGCTGCGACCAGCGCGGGCTGACGCCGGTCGTCACGCTGCACCACTTCACCGGCCCCGCCTGGCTGCGCGCCGAGGGAGGCTGGGGCTCCGAGACGGTGATCGCGCACTTCACCGAGTACGTCCGCGCGCTGCTGCCGATCCTGGACGGAGTGCGCTGGGTCTGCACGATCAACGAGCCCAACATGCTCGCGCTGGTCGTCGCGCGGCGCGCCCTCGGCGCGGGCCACTCCGGCTCCACGTTCGTCCCGCCGGATCCCGGCGTGACCGCGGCGCTGTCCCACGCGCACGCGGAGGCGCGGGACCTGCTCGCGTCCGTACGCGGGCTCAGGTCGGGCTGGACGGTGGCGAACCAGAACGTGCAGGACCACGGCGCCGGCCCGGACCGTACCGCCGAGCTGTCGTACCTGGTCGACGACCAGTATCTCGACGTGGCGAAGGGCGACGACTTCGTCGGCGTGCAGGCGTACAGCCGGCTGCGGGCGGGGAAGGACGGGATCATCACCCCCGGTCCCGGCGACAGACGCACGATGATCGGCTGGGAGTACTACCCCCGTGCCCTGGAGGACGCGATCCGCCACACGGCCGACCGGCTCGGCGGGACGACGCCCCTGATGGTGACCGAGAACGGCATCGCGACCAGCGACGACGACGAGCGGATCGCGTACACGGGCGAGGCCGTGGCGGGCATGGCCCGCGCGATGGCCGACGGCGCCGACGTACGCGGGTATCTGCACTGGTCCCTGCTGGACAACTTCGAGTGGGGGTCGTGGGAGCCCACCTTCGGCCTCGTCGCGGTCGACCGGACGACGTTCCGGCGTACGGTCAAGCCCAGCGCGCGCTGGTACGGGCGGCTGGCCCGCGACCCCGAGGCGACGCTCGGCGAGGAGCGGGCATCGTGACGGCGATCGACGGCGCGGCGCTGGGCGAGCTCATCGAGGGCGCGGCCGCTCTCGACCCGGGAACCCACGGCGGGCTGCGGCCGCGACGGCTGCCCGCCTGGGCCCGCGT
>JABFVJ010000125.1 GCA_013362835.1 Nonomuraea sp.
TCCAGCGTGCCCGCGGGCGCCGCGAGCACCACCAGGGGCTCGGCGGGCAGCCGGTCGCCGAGCGGCCCGAGCACCGCGCGCGCCCGCTCCTCCGCCCCGCCGAGGAGCAGCTCCAGTACGGCCGAGCGGAGCCGCCGCCCGGCCTCCCGCTGCGACCTGCCCTGCTCCATCGCGAGCGTGAGCAGCGAACCCGCGGCGTTGATCACCGTGTGGGTCACGGGCGAGAAGGGTCTGTGCGCGCCGACCGCGAAGAACCCGCGCGGCCGCGGCCCGCCGCCGAGCGGCTGGATCACGACGTGCTCGTCGGGCCCGGAGAGCGCGAGACTCGCCGGCATCCGCTCCCCGCCCTCCACCCCACGTGCCGTCGAGGGGGTGCGGAGGCGGGTGAGCTCGGTGGTCACGACGGCGACGTCGGCGCCGCGGGTGGCGTGGCGGACCTCGCCGGTCTCGTCGAGCAGGGCGGCCCAGCCGTCGATCTCCTTGGCGACGCGGTCGACGACCGCGTGCATGCCCTCGGGCCGCAGCGCCGCGCGGGTGAGCCGGCCCTGCGCGGCGAAGGCGCGGGTGATCTCGTCGTACTGCTCGGCCGCGAGCAGCTCGCTGACCACCTTGCCGATCGCGATGAACGGCGTCTCGCGCGGCACCTCGAACAGCGGCAGCCCGGCCTCGTCGGCGGCGGCGGCCAGAGCGCCGGGCACGTGCTCGTGCGAGAGCCCCACGCCGAAGCCGAGCCCGGCCACGCCTCGTGCCACCAGCCGGGCGACATATCCAGAAAAGTCGCCTTCTAGCCGGATCCCGGTCGTCAGCAGCAGCTCCGAACCCTCCAGGAACGGCGTCGGGTCCTCCAGCTCACTGACCGCCACCCACCGCACGACCGCGTCCAGCGCCCCGGGAGCCCCTGCCCCGGCCAACGGGCGCAACCCCATCCGTCGCACCACGGTGCGCAGCGAAGGTGCCATACGAGTTTGTCCATTCCGGCAAAGGCGAGCACCCCCAGTGTGACATATCGACGTATCGGCCCAGGTCGGAGGCGGACGTAGCGTCGTGCCATGAGCATTCCCCAGGAGCGGCGCCTCGTGACCGCGATCCCAGGCCCCAAGTCGCAGGAGCTGCTGTCCCGCAAGCGGGCCGCCGTCCCGGCCGGCATCGGCACCACGCTGCCGGTCTTCGTCACCCGCGCCGGAGGCGGCGTCGTGCAGGACGCCGACGGGAACTCTCTGATCGACTTCGGCTCCGGCATCGCCGTCACGAACGTGGGCAACGCCGCGCCGAAGGTGGTCGAGCGCGTCCAGAGGCAGGTGGCCGACTTCACCCACACCTGTTTCATGGTGACCCCGTACGAGTCGTACGTGCAGGTCTGCGAGCGGCTCAACGAGCTGACCCCGGGCGACCACGAGAAGCGTACGTTCCTGGTGAACTCCGGCGCCGAGGCCGTCGAGAACGCGGTCAAGGTCGCCCGATACGCCACCGGCAGGCAGGCCGTCGTGGTGTTCGACCACGGCTACCACGGCCGCACGCTGCTCTCGATGACCATGACGGCCAAGAACATGCCGTACAAGCAGGGCTTCGGCCCGTACGCGCCCGAGGTGTACCGGGTGCCGCTGGCCTACCCGTTCCGCTGGCCGACGGGCGAGGAGAACTGCGCGGAGGAGGCCGCCGCGCAGGCCATCGACCAGATCAACAAGCAGGTCGGGGCCGAGAACGTGGCCGCCGTCGTGATCGAGCCGATCGCGGGCGAGGGCGGCTTCATCGTCCCGGCCAAGGGGTTCCTGCCGAGGATCGCCGAGTTCTGCCGGGCCAACGGGATCGTGTTCGTGGCCGACGAGGTGCAGACCGGGTTCGCGCGTACGGGTGACCTGTTCGCCTGCGAGGACGAGGGCGTCGTGCCCGACATCATCTGCACCGCCAAGGGCATCGCGGGCGGCCTGCCCCTCGCCGCCGTGACCGGCCGCGCCGACCTCATGGACAGCGTGCACGTCGGCGGCCTCGGCGGCACGTACGGCGGCAACCCCCTGGCCTGCGAGGCCGCGCTCGGCGTGCTGGAGACCATCGAGTCGGACGACCTGGTCGCCAAGGCCCGCCGCATCGGCGAGACCATGATCCCCCGCCTCAAGGCGCTCCAGGAGCGCTTCCCGGTGATCGGCGACGTACGCGGACGCGGCGCGATGATCGCCATCGAACTGGTCGAGCCCGGGACGAAGACCCCCGACCCGACCGCCGTCCAGGAGGCCGTCAAGCGCTGCCACGCCGAGGGCCTGCTGGTCCTGACCGCCGGCACGTACGGCAACGTGCTGCGCTTCCTGCCGCCGCTCGTCATGCCCGAGCACCTGCTCGAAGAGGGGCTGGGGATCTTGGAGAAGGCCATCTCTGATCTGTAGAAAAGACCGAAAAATCGGGCATCCAGCTTGCGGCTGGATGCCCGATTTTGTGTGTGTAACAGACGCCACTCGGGTAGAGAATTCACCCTGACTTGACGCTCAGCTAGACGATCACGGCCTCGGTCAGGGTTATAACGGATCCGACATGCGGAGGGGCGATGGCAGCTGGGAGCGTGATGAACTGGGGTCCCACCAGAACGGCACGGAGTATGTTGACGTTCGACCCTGAGGGCCTGACCGCGGCCCAGCGTGACGGCGACGCCTGTGTGGTCTGCCACAAGCGATGGCCGCGACCCCGGGTGCGCGTCGGCAAACTGCCCGACAACTCCTCCGTGCTCGCCTGCACCGAATGCGCCGAGGCGCTGCTGCCCGCTCCCATGGCGACCGTGGTGGCCTTCCCGGGCCGTTAGGCGGCTCGTCAGGCCGCGACCTCCTCGCGCATGCCCCACGGCGAGCCGTACTCGCGCAGCAGGTCCAGGAACGGCACCGCGTCGAACGCCTCGGGGCCGAGCACGCCCTCGCCCTTCCACACCCCGGTCGCGACCAGCTCCAGCGCGACGACCGGATGGATCGCGGTCTGCCAGACGACCGCCTGGGAGCCGTACTCCCGCATCGACCAGTCGTTGTCCACCACGTGGTACAGGTACACCGCGCGCGGCGCGCCGTCCTTGCCGGTGCCCGTCACCCACGTGCCGGCGCAGGTCTTGCCGTGCATGCGGGCGCCGAGCGTCGCCGGGTCGGGCAGGCTCGCGGCCACCATGTCACGCGGGGCCACCTCCGTGCCGCCCACCTTGATCTTGTCGGCGCTGTCCAGGCCCAGCTTGTGCAGCGTCTTGAGCACGCCGATGAACTCCTCGCCGAGCCCGTACTTGAAGGTCACCCGCCGCGCCGGGATCCACCTGGGGACGAGCAGCACCTCCTCGTGCTCGACGTTCACGCACTCCACGGGCCCGATCCCGTCGGGGAAGTCGAACACCTCGGGCTCGCTGAACGGCTCGGTGGTGCGCCACTGCCCGTCCTCCCACACCACGGGCGGGTTCAGGCACTCCTCGATCGTGGTCCAGATGGAGAAGGTGGGCGCGAAGTCGTAGCCGTCGACGACCAGGTTGGCGCCGTCCCTGATGCCGATCTCGTCGATCTCGGTGAACAGGTGGTCGGCGGCGTAGCGGGCGAACACGTCCGCGAGCCCCGGCTCGACCCCCATCCCGACCAGCGCGAGCCGCCCCGACTCCCGCCACTCGCCGTCGCGCTCGAACTGCCGGTCGCCCAGCTTGACCCCCGGCTTTCTGTACGGCTCGCGCGGATGCGGCTTGGACAGCGACATCGCCATGTCCAGGTAATGGGCGCCGGCCGCCAGCGCCGCCTCGAACAGCGGCATCGTGAAGCGCGGATCGACGGCGTTGAACAGCACGTCACACCGGTGCTCCCGGAGCGCCGCCTCGACCTGGGCACGGTCGGACGCGTCGAGCTGGATGGCGCTGAACCGCGGGTCGTCCACGGCGGCGACGGCACGCGCCGCCCGGCCCTGTTGGGAGTCGGCCACCACGATGTGTTCGTAGAAATGGCGGCGGGCGGCGATGGGCACCACGGCGGAGCCGACGCCTCCGGCGCCGACAAGAAGGATTCTCATGCCGAGACCATACTCACTGACTGGTCATTCAGTCGAATTTTGGGACCGAAAACAGCGAGACGCCCCGGGACGGGGGGAAGGCCCGGGGCGTCTCCGCGGGCGGCACCCGGGGGAAGAGCGCGCCCGCGAAGGGTCAAGCGGAGGTCGGCGGCCCCCACCTATTTGGCAAGTGCGGCCCACCGCTTGGCCCAGACGGCGTAATCAGTGCATTCCCCGTCCTCGCCGCGGCAATCCCCCGGCGGCCGGACGGCGAAGCGGACGCGGTCGAGCCGCTTGGCGTC
>JABFVJ010000369.1 GCA_013362835.1 Nonomuraea sp.
ACGGCGGTGGAGACGGCCGCGTACCGGATCGCGCAGGAGGCGCTGACCAACGCGCGCCGGCACGCCGAGGCCACGTCGGTGCTGGTCACGCTGCGGCGCGAGGACGACGCGCTGCGGGTGTCGGTGGCCGACGACGGCACCGGCCTGCCCGACGAGCCCTCGCCAGGCGTCGGGCTGACCTCGATGCGCGAGCGGGCCGCCGAGATCGGCGGCACGTGCGTGATCGGCCCACGCGAGGGCGGCGGCACCGAAGTCGTCGCCGTGCTGCCCTTCACACCGGCCTAGCCGGCTCGGGACGCGGGCGCCGTCGTCAGGCCCGCGACGCGGGCTCGGGAAGTGAGCCGTTCGGCGCTCCCACACGTCATAGGGAGTATGAAGATCTGGCGAATCGTGCTCCTGCCGGCGCTCGCGCTGGCCGTCACCACCTCCGCCGCGCCCGCCGCCGGGGCGGTCACCACGCAGAAGAAGGTGCTGGTCGACCTGCGCGAGGAAGGCGGTTTCGCGGGGCTGAGCAACCGCGTGACCGTCTACACGAACGGCTGCGTCAGGCTCGCCCGCCGTACCGGCCCGACGGTGGACAAGTGCCTCACGGCCAAGGAACGGCGGCAGCTCCGCGGCTACCTGAAGCACCTCAAGGTCGGCCGGTCCGAGGCGCCGCCGCAGGGCGCGGACTTCATCAAGTACACGCTGACCTACAAGGGGCACCGGGCCAGCAGGTACTCGGTGCCCACGTCGTGGAAGCCGGTGGTGGGGCATCTGGACAAGGTCCTCGTCAAGTACTGGGCGCCGGACTGACCCGTTCTCCATCAAGTGATTGACCGAGAGGGGTCGGCAGAACTACCTTCGGTCCCATGACACCTGCCGACGGTGGCCAACCGGCCGTGATCCTGAAGGCGGCGACGCGGCTCTTCGCCGCGCTCGGCTACGACGGCACCTCCACCCGCCAGATCGCCGACGCGGCGGGGCTGAACATCGCCACCGTCAGCTACCACGTGGGCGGCAAGCGGGAGCTCTACCTCGCCGTCATGGAGCGCGCCCACCAGGCGGAGAAGGCGGCGCTCGACCAGGCGCTCGCGCGGCTGCCCGGCGGCGACCCGGTCACGTCCATCCACCGGCTCGTGGACGACTACCTCGACTTCTGCGTGGACAACCCCGAGATCCCCGCCCTGTGGATGCACCGCTGGCTCTCCGACGCCGGCGACATCACCGAGCTGGAACGCCAGTACGTCCAGCCCCTGGTCGCCGCCGTGACCGACGCCCTGCGGCCGGCGGTCGAGTCCGGCGTGATCGACGACGCGGTCGACCTGGAGTACACGATGTGGACGGTCATCTGGTCGGTTCACGGCTTCGCCAAGGGCGGGGTGCTGGACGCCGAGGGCCGCCGCCGGGGCGCGGGCGACCGGGCGGCGCTCCGCCGCTTCCGCGCCCACCTGCACCTGACCCTGCACCGCACCCTCGCCCTGCCCGGCGACCCGCGATGACCACGACCAGCGCCGGCCGGCTCGGCCGGAACCGCCTGCTGGGCTACGGCGTCGGCTCGGTCGGCACCGGCGTGTTCTCCGCCGTCCCCGGGTTGCTGCTGCTCTACTACCTGACCGACATGCTCGGCGTGTCCGCCGCCGTCGCGGGGGCCGTGCTCGTCGCGCCGAAGATCTGGGACGTCCTGCTCAACCCGCTCGTCGGCGCCGCCAGCGACCGCGAGGCCGTACGCACCGGCCGCAGGACCCGCCTGCTCGCGATCGGCGCGGCCACGCTGCCTCCGGCGTTCGCGCTGATGTTCGCCGTGCCCGGCGGCGTCCAGGGGGCCGTCTGGTCAGGGGTGGCGTTCCTGCTGGCGGCGACCGCGTTCGCCTGCTTCCAGGTGCCGTACGTGGCGCTGCCCGCCGAGATGTCGGCGAGCCCGGCCGAGCGGACCAGGATCATGTCCTGGCGGGTGGTCTGCCTGACCGTCGGCATCCTGGTCGCGGGCGGCCTGGCCCCCGCCGTGGTGGACCTGGCCGGGGGCGGCAGGCCCGGTTACGCCGTCATGGGCGTCGCGATCGGCGCGGTCATGGCCGCCGCGCTCGTGGCCGCGACCCTGGGCACGCGCTGGGTGTCGTCCCGTCCGGGCCCGCGCCCGCTCGGCCCGGTGGCGGCCTTCCGCCTGGCCCGGGGCAACCGACCGTTCTTCGCGCTGCTCGCGGCGTTCGTGACGCAGGCGCTCGGGGTCGCGGTGATGCTGGCCGGGGCGCCGTACGTGGCCTCGTACCGGCTGGGCGACTACGGGCTGACCTCGGTGATGTTCGTCTGCCTGGTGGGGCCGAGCATGCTGGCCGTACCGGGATGGGCCAGGCTGGCCCGCGCGTACGGGACCGTACGGTGCTACGTCGCCGCCTCGGCCGGGTTCGCCGCCGTGGCGCTCGCGCTGGTACCCGCCATCGCCTCGGGCGGCCTCGTCGCCACGCTGGCGCTGACGGCCCTCGCCGGGGTCTGCTACGCGGCGCTGCAACTGCTGCCGCTGTCGCTGCTGCCCGACGCCGTGCACGCCGACACCCCGCGTACCGGCCACGCCCAGGCCGGCGCGTTCACCGGGCTGTGGACGGCCGGCGAGACCGCCGGGCTCGCGCTCGGCCCTGGGCTGTTCGCGCTGGTGCTGGCCGTGTCGGGGTTCGTCGCCGCGCCCGCCGAGTCGCCCGTCGCCCAGCCGTCCACCGCGCTGACCGGGCTGCTGCTCGGCTTCACCGTCCTGCCCGCCCTGCTCATGCTGATCAGCCTGCCGTTCGTCGTCTCGTACGGCCGGCTCGCCCGTACGAAGGAGACCGCGTGACACTCGCCGCCACCGGCAGGACCGCCGAGGACCTGCTGACCGAGCTCGCCCGGCTGAAGGAGCACGACCTGCCGGTGCGGGGCGGCCAGGTGACCGCCTACGTCTACGACACCGGGCGTCCCGAGGTGCACGAGGCGGCGGCCCGCGCCTACGCCGAGATGCTGGAGGTCAACTGCCTCGACCCGACCGCGTTCCCCAGCATCGTGGAGATGGAGAAGCAGGTCGTGGGCGCGGTCGCCGACCTGCTCGGCGGCGGCCACGGCATCTTCACCAGCGGCGGCACCGAGTCGATCATGCTGGCGGTGAAGGCGGCGCGCGACGCGGCGGCCCGTCCCCAGGGCAACGTCGTGCTGCCCGTCACCGCCCATCCGGCCTTCCACAAGGCGGCGCACTACCTGGGGTTGCGGGTCAAGGCGGTGCCGGTGGACCTGGGGACGTACAAGGTGCGGGCGGCGGAGGTGGCGGCGGCGATCGACGAGGACACCGTCCTGGTCGTGGCCTCGGCGCCGTCCTACCCGCAGGGCGTGATCGACCCGATCGCCGAGATCGCCGCCGTGGCCGCCGCCGCCGGAGTGGGCTGTCACGTGGACGCGTGCGTGGGCGGCTGGCTGCTGCCGTGGCTGCGGGAGGCGGGGGCCGACGTGCCGCCCTTCGACCTGTCGGTGCCCGGCGTCACGTCACTCTCGTGCGACCTGCACAAGTTCGGATACGCGCCGAAGGGCGCCTCGGTGGTGCTGTTCGCCGACCCGGCGACGCGGCGCAAGGCGTACTTCGCCTCGGCGGCCTGGCCCGGTTACACGATCATCAACGCCACCGTGCAGAGCTCCAGGTCGGCGGGCCCGCTCGGCGGCGCCTGGGCCACCCTCCACGCCCTCGGCCGCGACGGCTACGCCGAACTCGGCCGCGCCACCCTGGAGGCCGCGGCCAGACTCCGCGAGGGCATCGCCGCGATCCCGGGCCTGCGGGTCCTCGGCGAGCCCGAGTCCTCGCTGGTGGCCTTCGCGGGTGACGGCGTCGACGTGTTCGTGCTGGCCGACGAGGCGCGGGCGCGCGGCTGGTTCCTGCAACCCCAGCTCTCGTACGCGGGCATCCCCGCCAACCTGCACATCACGGTCACCGGCGTGACGCTGGCGGGGGTGGACGCCATGCTCAAGGTGATCGCCGAGTCCGCCGACGCGGCCCGCCTGCACGGCCCCGCCACCCTCCCCGACGGACTCGTGGACCTCATCGCGGGCCTGGACCTGGACGCCCTCGACGACGCCACGTTCGCCGAACTCGCCGCCTCGGTGGGCGTGGACCTGCGCCCCGGTTCGGGCCAGCCGCGGATGGCGGTGGTCAACACCGTGCTGGACGCCCTACCCGCGACGAACAGGGAAGCCATCCTGCTGCGCTTCCTGTCCGTGATCTACGACTCCTGACCCTTGGCGCTGATGTCACCGACGTGGAGGTGAAGAAGGCCCAAGGGGGCCTGCCGAAGTCGC
>JABFVJ010000075.1 GCA_013362835.1 Nonomuraea sp.
CTCTTTCTGTGGAAAGAGTCAGAAGCAAGTCAAAAAGCTCATTGCCGGTCCAGGCGTCTACATCTGCGATGAGTGCATCGATCTCTGTAACGAGATCATCGAGGAGGAACTCTCCGAGTCCTCCGAGCTCAAGTGGGACAACCTGCCCAAGCCGAGGGAAATCTACGAGTTCCTCGACGCCTACGTCATCGGACAGGACAAGGCGAAGAAGGCACTCTCGGTGGCGGTCTACAACCACTACAAGCGGGTGCAGTCCGGCGACCGGGGCAGAGACGACGGCCTTGAGCTGGCCAAGAGCAACATCTTGCTGCTCGGGCCCACCGGGTCGGGAAAGACCCTTCTCGCACAGACCCTGGCGAAGATGCTCAACGTGCCCTTCGCCATCGCCGACGCCACCGCCCTCACCGAGGCGGGCTACGTCGGCGAAGATGTCGAGAACATCCTGCTCAAGCTCATCCAGGCCGCCGACTACGACGTCAAGAAGGCCGAGACGGGCATCATCTACATCGACGAGGTCGACAAGATCGCCCGCAAGAGCGAAAACCCGTCGATCACGCGCGACGTCTCGGGCGAGGGCGTGCAGCAGGCGCTGCTGAAGATCCTCGAAGGCACGACGGCCTCGGTGCCGCCGCAGGGCGGGCGCAAGCACCCGCACCAGGAGTTCATCCAGATCGACACCACCAACGTGCTGTTCATCTGCGGTGGAGCCTTCGCCGGCCTCGAAAAGATCATCGAGTCGCGCATCGGCAAGAAGGGCATCGGCTTCAACGCCATCATCCGCTCGAAGGAAGAGGTCGACACGGCCGACATCTTCGGCGACGTGATGCCGGAAGACCTGCTGAAGTTCGGCATGATCCCCGAGTTCGTCGGCCGCCTGCCGGTCATCACCTCGGTCCACAACCTCGACCGCGAGGCGCTCATCCAGATCCTCACCGAGCCCCGCAACGCGCTGGTCAAGCAATACCGCAAGCTGCTGGAGCTCGACGGCGTGGAGCTGGAGTTCACCGACGGCGCCCTTGAGGCCATCGCCGACCAGGCCATCCTGCGCGGCACCGGCGCCCGCGGCCTGCGCGCGATCCTGGAGGAGGTGCTCCAGTCCGTCATGTACGAGGTGCCCTCCCGCCAAGACGTCGCCCGCGTGGTCATCACCCGGGAGTCGGTGCTGGAACACGCGATCCCGACCCTCGTCCCGCGCGACCAGCTCGCCGCCAAGCAGCAACGTACGCCGCGAGAGAAGTCGGCCTGACAGATCAGCACAAACGCCCCGGGGTTTCGGCCCGCGGGGCGTTTCGCTTGTCCGGCTCCCTAGAATTGGTCACTGTGACCACGCAAGAGCTGCCTACCCAGTACACGCCGGCCGACGTCGAGACCCGAAGCTACGAGCGCTGGGTGTCCGAAGGCTACTTCCACGCCGACCCGGGCAGCTCGCGCGTGCCGTACAGCATCGTCCTCCCGCCGCCCAACGTGACGGGCGTCCTGCACATCGGGCACGCGCTCGACCACTCCGTCCAAGACGCCCTGACCCGCCGCGCCCGCATGCAGGGCCGCGAGACGCTCTGGCTGCCCGGCATGGACCACGCCGGCATCGCGACCCAAAACGTCGTGGAGCGCGAGCTGGCCAAGCAGGGCCTGTCCCGCCACGATCTGGGGCGCGAGGCGTTCGTCGAGCGCGTCTGGGAGTGGAAGGAAGAGTCCGGCGGCAAGATCCTCGGCCAGATGCGCAAGCTCGGCGACGGCGTCGACTGGTCGCGCGAGCGCTTCACCATGGACCCGGGGCTGTCCCGGGCCGTCCAGACCATCTTCAAGAAGCTCTTCGACGACGGGCTCATCTACCGCGCCGAGCGCATCATCAACTGGTGCCCGCGCTGCCTGACCGCGCTCTCCGACATCGAGGTCGAGCACAGCGAGGACGAGGGCGAGCTGGTCTCGATCCGCTACTCCGACGAGATCGTGGTGGCCACCACCCGCGCCGAGACGATGCTCGGCGACACGGCCGTGGCCGTCCACCCCGCCGACGAGCGCTACGCCCACCTCGTCGGCACGATGGTCGAGGTGCCGCTGACCGGCCGCATGATCCCCGTGGTCGCCGACGAACACGTCGATCCCGCCTTCGGCACCGGCGCGGTCAAGGTCACCCCGGCCCACGACCCCAACGACTTCGAGATCGGCCGCCGCCATTCGCTGCCGTCGCTCACCGTCATGGACGAACGCGGCGTCATCACCGCCCACGGCCCCTTCGAGGGGCTCGACCGCTTCGAGGCGCGCCCGGCCGTCGTGGCCGCGCTGCGCGCCGAGGGCCGGATCGTCGCCGAGAAGCGCCCCTACGTGCACTCGGTCGGCCACTGCTCACGCTGCAAGACCGTGGTCGAGCCGAGGCTGTCGCTGCAGTGGTTCGTCAACGTGGCGCCGCTCGCGAAGGCGGCCGGCGACGCCGTGCGCGACGGCCGCACCCGCATCCACCCGCCGGAGCTGGCCAAGCGCTACTTCGACTGGGTCGACGACATGCACGACTGGTGCATCTCCCGCCAGCTGTGGTGGGGCCACCGCATCCCGGTCTGGTACGGCCCCGGCGGCGAGGTCGTCTGCGTCGGCCCCGACGAGGAGCCGCCCGCCGGCTACACACAGGACGCCGACGTCCTCGACACCTGGTTCTCCTCCGGCCTGTGGCCGTTCTCGACGCTCGGCTGGCCCGACGCCACGCCGGAGCTGGAGAAGTTCTACCCGACCTCCGTGCTGGTCACCGGCTACGACATCCTGTTCTTCTGGGTCGCCCGGATGATGATGTTCGGCCTGTACGCCATGGACGGCCGGCCCCCCTTCCAGACCGTGGCCCTGCACGGCATGGTCCGCGACCAATACGGCAAGAAGATGTCCAAGTCGTTCGGGAACGTGGTCGACCCGCTCGACTGGGTCGACCGCTTCGGCGCCGACGCGACCCGCTTCACGCTGCTGCGCGGCGCCAATCCCGGCGCCGACGTGGCCGTGAGCGAGGAGTGGGCGGCCGGCTCGCGCAACTTCTGCAACAAGATCTGGAACGCCACCAGGTTCGCGCTCATGAACGGCGCGGCGGTGGGCTCGCTCGACGGGCTCGACCTCACCGCGGCCGACCGGTGGATCCTGTCGCGCCTGCAGACCGTGGTGACCGCGGCCGACGCGGCCTTCGAGGAGTTCGAGTTCGCCAAGGCGTCCGACCTGCTCTACCACTTCGCCTGGGACGAGGTCTGCGACTGGTACCTCGAGCTGGCCAAGATCCAGCTCGGTGAGGGCCAGGAGCACACCAGGCTCGTGCTCGGGCACGTGTTCGACGCGTTGCTGCGGTTGCTCCACCCGTTGGTTCCGTTCGTCACCGAGGAGCTGTGGCGGGCCGTGACGGGCGGTGAGTCGATCGTCGTGGCCCCCTGGCCGCAGCCCGACCCGCGCTACGCCGACCCGGCGGCCGAGGCCGAGATCGACGCCCTGCAGGAGCTCGTGACCGAGGTCCGCAGGTTCCGCTCCGACCAAGGGCTCAAGCCCGGCCAGAAGGTGGCCGCCCGTCTGGGGCTCTCCGGCACCCCGCTGACGGCCCAGGAGACGGCGATTCGCTCTCTGCTGCGCCTGACCGAGCCGACGGAGACGTTCAGCGCCACGGCGCGCTTCAGCGTGGGCGGGGTGACCGTCGAGATCGACACCGCGGGCGCCATCGACGTCGTGGCCGAGCGCAAGCGCCTGGAGAAGGACCTCGCGGCCGCCCGCAAGGAAGCCGCGCAGGCGGCCGGCAAGCTGGGCAACGAGCAGTTCATGTCCAAGGCCCCTGACGACGTGGTGACCAAGGTCAGAGCCCGTGCCGAGCAGGCGGCCGCGGACATCGCGCGCCTCGAGGCCCAGCTCTCCGGGCTCGGTGTTTGAACCATACGAACGCGGGGAAGGTCCATTCGTTACCTAAGATGGGCCTTCGACGCCGTCGAGGCTGCTACAGTTTTCAACGCGGGGCCGGTCGGTCCCAACACCCCTTCTGATCTAGTCCGACTTCCGGGCTGTCCGACCTCGTTGTTGGACAAAGGCCGAAAGTTAGAGTAATTTAGCAGGGTTGCTCCGAAACGGAGCAGGTCCGGAAGCTCCCGGATCGGGCGGTTTGACAAGGATCGCCCAGATCTGGTAGACTGAAGGAAATGAAATGTGAGCGCCTCCGAGCGAGGATCCGGTGAACGGATTCTGGTGAGGATGTACGCGTCCGTTTCTTGAGAACTCAACAGTGTGTTAAAAGCCAGTGCATGAAACACATGCATGACCCCGTCACGGTCCTTCAT
>JABFVJ010000184.1 GCA_013362835.1 Nonomuraea sp.
TACGACTTCGACCGCCCCGACAACCCCCTGAACGACCATCTGATCTTCTCCAAGGGCCACGCCTCTCCCCTGCTGTACTCCCTCTACAAGGCCGCCAAGGTCATCGACGATGACGAACTGCTCAGCTTCCGCAGCAGGGGAAGCCGGTTGGAAGGGCATCCGACTCCGCGGCTGCCCTGGGTCGACGTCGCGACCGGGTCGCTCGGGCAGGGGTTGCCGGTCGGGGTGGGCGTGGCGATGGCGGGCCAGTTGGAACGGTTGCCGTACCGGGTGTGGGTGCTGTGCGGGGACAGTGAGCTGGCCGAGGGGTCGATCTGGGAGGCCGCCGAGCACGCGGGGAGCGAGGGGCTGGCGAACCTGACGGCGATCGTCGACGTGAACCGGCTCGGGCAGCGCGGGCCGACCCGGCACGGGTGGGACACGGGGGCGTACGCGCGGCGGTTCGGCGCGTTCGGCTGGCACACGATCGAGATCGACGGGCACGATCCCGGCCAGATCGACTTCGCGCTCGGCGACGCCTGCAACACGCGCAGGCGTCCGACGGTGATCCTGGCGAAGACGCGTAAGGGCGAGGGGGTCGTCGAGGTCGAGAACCGGGAGGGTGCGCACGGGAAGGCGCTGAAGGATCCCGACAAGGCGATCGACGAGCTGGGCGGGCCGCGCAGCGTCCGGGTGGACGTGCGCAGGCCGGAGGCGGACGGCGAGCCGTACCAGTTCGACAGCAGGCCGGCGACGGTGCCCGAGTACAAGGTGGGCGAGTCGGTGGCCACCAGGACCGCGTTCGGTGAGGCGCTGGCGGCGCTCGGGGCTGCGCGCGGCGACGTGGTGGCGCTGGACGGCGAGGTGGCCGACTCGACGAAGGCGGAGGCGTTCGCGGAGGAGTTCCCCGAGCGGTTCTTCGAGATGTACATCGCCGAGCAGCAGCTCGTGGCGGCGGCGGTCGGCCTGTCCGTACGGGGCTGGACCCCGTACGCGGCGACCTTCGCGGCCTTCCTCACCAGGGCGTACGACTTCATCAGGATGGCCGGGGTGAGCCAGGCGTCGATCCGGCTGGTCGGCTCGCACGCGGGCGTGTCGATCGGCGAGGACGGCCCTTCGCAGATGGGCCTGGAGGATCTGGCCATGATGCGGGCCGTGTACGGCAGCACGGTGCTGTACCCGTGCGACGCGAACCAGGCGGCGGCGCTGACGGTCGGGATGGCGGACGTGTCAGGGGTGTCCTACCTGCGGACCACGCGGGGGACCACGCCGGTGATCTACCAGCCGGGCGAGCGGTTCCCGGTGGGCGGCTCGCGGGTGTTGCGGCATTCGTCCGACGACCGGGCCACGATCGTGGCGGCGGGGATCACGGTGCACGAGGCGCTGGCGGCGGCCGACGAGCTGCAGGCGGCGGGCATCCCCGTCGGGGTGATCGACATGTACTCGGTGAAGCCGGTGGACGCGGCGGTGCTGGTGGAGGCGGCCACGACCACGGGCAACCTGATCACGGTGGAGGATCACCGGCTCGAAGGGGGGCTCGGCGACGCCGTGCTCGACGCCGTGAGCGAACTCGGGCCTCGGGTGGTGAAGCTCGCCGTGCACGGGTTGCCCGGGTCTGCGACTCCGGAGGAGCAGCTCGCGGACGCCCGCATAGACCGCCACGCGATTGCCGAGGCGGTCAAGCGGTTGCTCTGAGGGATCAACGGGACTTCGCGGTGGCCTTCCTGTTGGCCTTCTTGATGGCGTCCACCAGTTCCTTCTTGGTCATCCTGGATCGGCCCCGCACCCCGAGCCTGGACGCCACGCCCTGCAGATGTTCCTTGCTGGCGTTGGCGTCCACGCCTTCTGCGGTCCTGCCGGAGCGGTCGGTCGCGCCCTTGTCGGACGGTCCCTTCTTCTCCTTGGGCTCCCAGTGGTCTCCGATCTTCTCGAAGGAGTGCTTGAGTGCGGCGAACGCGGTCATGTGCGCGCGCCGGCCCTCTCCGTACTCCTCGACGGCGGAGTCATGGGCCTTGATCCACGTGTTCTGTGCCTTCTTCGGCGAACGCTTGATGGTCGACGGCAGCTCTTCAACGGCTGGCATGTCGAGTCACCTCCTAGATCGGCGGTTCGCGGCGCTCCTCGTAGACGGTGGTCCTGCGGGTCTCCGGCTCCTCGTAGATCTCGTGCCGGTGCACCGGCTCGTCGATGGGGCCGACCGCCCTGCGGGTGACGCTGATCCGGTAGATGCCGAACAGCAACCCGACCAGGCCACCGAGCATGAGGATGACGCCGACGACGTTGATGTCGAGGCCGGCGAGATCGAACTCGACGGCCCAGGTGAGGATCGCGCCGAGCATGATGAGGATGATGCTTCCGGCGATGGTCATCAGATTTACCTCCTTGACACGAAGGAACCTCTATCCACATGTCGAAAAACAAACCAGTCGTGGTGATCGGGCTGATGGGATCGGGTAAGACGACCGCGGGCCGGCTCATCGCCGCGTCGCTGGGGCTGCCGTTCAGCGACAGCGACCCCTTCCTCCAAGCGCGCCACGGCCTCACGGCGGCGCAGATCGCCGCCCACGAAGGGGCCGACGCGCTGCACCGCTACGAGGCCGGCCACGTGCTGGCGGAGCTGGCCGGCGAGCCGAAGGTGATCGCGGCGGCGGCGAGCACCGTCGAGGACCCTCGGGTGCGGGAGGCGCTGCGGAAGGCGTTCGTGGTCTGGGTGGACGCGGCCGACGACGTGCTGACCGAGCGCATGAGGTCGGGAGAGCACCGGCCCGACTTCCGGCCGGCGGAGATGCGGGCGCGGCGGGAGCCGTACTTCCGGGAGGTGGCCGACCTGGTCTGCGACGTCGGCGTGCTGACGCCTGAGGAGGTACGGGACGCGGCGCTGCGGAAAATGGGTTTGCCTGCCGATGAGCAGGACTGATACCCAAAGGGGATGTTCGCCGAGAAACCAACGTTGACGGGTGCGCGCGTGAAGCTGCTCCCGGTCGGTCCCGAGCACGTCGAGGGCCTGCTCGCCCTGGTCGCCGATCCGGAGGTGGCACGGCTGACGGGCTCGCACGGCGAGATCGACCCCGAGGCCGCCCGCCAGTGGTACGCCACCCGCGGCGAGCACGCCGACCGGCTCGACCTGGCGATCATGGCCGACGGCACGTACGTGGGCGAGGTCGTCCTCAACGAGCTCGACCGCCACAACCTGTCCTGCAACCTGCGGATCGCGCTGATCGGCTCCCGCGTCTTCGGCAAGGGCTACGGCACCGAGGCGATCGAGCTGGTCCTCGACCACGCCTTCACCACGACCCCGCTGCACCGGATCAGCCTCGGCGTCTTCAGCTTCAACGAGCGGGCGCGGCACGTGTACAAGAAGGTCGGGTTCGTGGAGGAGGGCGTGGAGCGTGACAGTCTGCTGTGGGAGGGCGAGTGGTACGACTCGGTGATGATGTCGGTGCTGCGGCCGGAGTGGCGGACAAGATCCAGGGAGCTGGCATAATGATCATGACGCATGGGTCCCCCGAGGCGCGCGGGGGACCTGTGGTCATTCTGGACAACCAACCCACGGTCCGGCGCATCTAAGCATCAGTGACGATGCGCTTGGTGCCCGGTGACCCAGAGAGTCTGGGCGGCTTCTGGCTGGCCGCCCGGCTCGGCGCGGGCGGGCGCGGCGTCGTCTACGACGCCTACGACGACGAGGGCCGCAGGTTCGCGGTCAAGGTGCCGCGCGTGGAGGTCGAACCGGTCGCGCGCCTGACCTGCCCCCATCTGGCCGAGGTGGTCGCCTCGGGCGTGGAGCGGGGCGTCCCGTACGTGGTGAGCGAGTTCGTCGACGGGCCCGACCTGCGGAGCGCGGTCGAACGGCACGGGCCCTACCGGGGCGAGGAGCTGACCGCCCTCGCGGGCGCGCTCGCCGCCGCCCTGCGCGCGCTGCACGAGGCCGGGCTGACGCATCGCGACCTGCGGCCGGAGACCGTGCTGCTGGCCCGCGACGGGCCCAAGGTGATCGACCTGGGGATGGCGGCCGGGGGGCCGCTCGGGGCGACGTGCACGTACCTCGCGCCGGAGATCCTGACCGGGTGCGGCCACGAGGCGGCGACCGACGTGTTCTCCTGGGGGGCCGTGGTGCTGTACGCGGCCACCGGCGACGACCCGTTCGCGGGCGAGAGCCTCGGCGGGGTGATGCACCGGCTGCTGACCGTCGACCCCGACCTCGACGCCCTGCCGGAGAGCCTGCGCGACCTGGTCGGGCGGGCGCTCGCCAAGAACCCGGCCGCCCGGCCGTCGGCGGCCGGGCTGCTGGTCGGCTTCGACGCG
>JABFVJ010000027.1 GCA_013362835.1 Nonomuraea sp.
CTATTCCGTGATAAACGTTGACGTGTCTGGAGGTGAGCATGAGTCAAGGAGATTCGGCGGGGCACCCGTACCAGCCGTATGGTGCGCCCTACGGCGACCAGCCGCCGCCCGGCTACGGTTACGGCTACGCGCCGCCGCCGAGGCGGGACGACGGCCCGCAGGCCAACGCCATTGTCGCAGTCGTGCTCAACTTCCTGTCCCTCGCGTCCTGCTGCAACGTGTTCGGCCTGCCGGGCGGCATCCTCGCGGCCGTCGCGCTGTCGCGGGTGCGTGAGCAGCCGGCCAGCGCGCGTTCGCTGCTGGTGTGGAGCTGGGTGCTGTTCGGCGCGGGCCTGGCGCTGAACGTGGGGCTCTTCCTCTTCCTGGGGCTCACCGGCCGGCTCGACGACGACTGATCGATTACCCGTTCCGGGACTGTTCCTGCCGTCGCGCGTGTTGGATAAGGGTCAACCGTAGGAAGGGATGTCCGTGAACGACGGCCCGCTCATCGTCCAGTCGGACAAAACGCTGCTGCTCGAGGTCGATCATGAGAAGGCCGACGAGTGCCGTAAGGCCATCGCGCCGTTCGCCGAGCTCGAACGCGCGCCCGAGCATGTCCACACCTACCGCGTCACGCCGCTCGCCCTGTGGAACGCCCGCGCCGCCGGGCACGACGCCGAGCAGGTCGTCGACGCGCTGATCGGCTTCAGCCGCTACCCCGTGCCCCACGCGCTGCTCGTCGACATCGCCGAGACCATGGCGCGCTACGGCCGCCTCCGGCTGGAGAAGGACCCGGTCAACGGCCTGGTCCTGACCTCGACCGACCGCGCGGTGCTCGAAGAGGTGCTGCGGTCGAAGAAGATCCAGCCGATGCTGGGCGACCGCCTCGGCGCCGACTCGGTCGTCGTGCACCCGAGCGACCGCGGCAACGTCAAGCAGGCGCTGCTCAAGCTGGGCTGGCCCGCCGAAGACCTCGCCGGCTACGTCGACGGCGAGCAGCACCCGATCAAGCTGATGCAGGACGGCTGGGAGCTGCGCCCCTACCAGCGCGAGGCGGCCGACGCCTTCTGGCACGGCGGCTCGGGCGTGGTCGTGCTGCCCTGTGGCGCGGGCAAGACCATCGTGGGCGCGGCGGCCATGGCCCACGCCCAGGCCACGACGTTGATCATGGTCACCAACACGGTGAGCGCCCACCAGTGGAAGACCGAGCTGCTCAAGCGCACCTCGCTCACCGAAGACGAGATCGGCGAGTACTCCGGCACCAAGAAGGAGATCCGCCCGGTCACCATCGCCACCTACCAGGTGATGACCACCAGGCGGAAGGGCGTCTACAGCCACCTGGAGCTGTTCGACGCGCGCGACTGGGGCCTGATCGTCTACGACGAGGTCCACCTGCTGCCCGCGCCGATCTTCAGGATGACCGCCGACCTTCAGGCCCGCAGGCGCGTGGGGCTGACCGCGACGCTCGTGCGCGAGGACGGCCGCGAGGGCGACGTGTTCTCGCTGATCGGTCCCAAGCGTTACGACGCGCCGTGGAAGGAGATGGAGAACCAGGGCTGGATCGCGCCCGCCGACTGCGTCGAGGTCCGGGTCACGCTGTCGGACGAGGAGCGGCTGGCGTACGCGATGGCCGAGGCCGAGGAGCGTTACCGGTTCTGCGCCACCACGCCGTCGAAGACGCACGTGACCGAGGCGCTGGTCCGCCGCCATCTGGGCGAGCAGGTGCTGGTCATCGGCCAGTACATCGACCAGCTCGACGAGCTCGGCGAGCACCTCAACGCGCCGGTCATCAAGGGAGAGACCAGGATCAAGGAGCGCGAGCGCCTCTACCAGGCGTTCCGCGACAAGGAGATCCAGGTGCTGGTGGTGTCGAAGGTGGCCAACTTCTCCATCGACCTGCCTGAGGCGGCCATCGCGATCCAGGTGTCGGGCACGTTCGGCTCGCGGCAGGAGGAGGCCCAGCGGCTCGGGCGCGTGCTGCGTCCGAAGGCCGACGGCGGGGGCGCCCGGTTCTACACGGTGGTCAGCAGGGACACGGTCGACCAGGAGTTCGCGGCGCACCGGCAGCGGTTCCTGGCCGAGCAGGGCTACGCCTACCAGATCATCGACGCCGACGACGTGCTCGGCGGGGTTTGAGCATGCCCGGCCGCTCGTTCCTGAGCGGCCAGGCATGGCGTCACGTCACGTCCACGAGACTCCGCGGGCCGTCGACAATCGAACCACCCCCCTCACCTGCGTAGTATCACGCCGCATGCGACATACCCCCATGATCCGGCAAATCCACCTGATATGCCCGGATTTTTCGGTATTCCCACGTTCATTACCCATCGTGGACTTTGCCAGGTTCGTTACCGCACGAGCAGGCCGCCGAGGAACAGCACGCCCTCGGCGACGATCCACGAGGCGACCCCCGCGCCCATGACCCGGCCGAACGTGCGCGGATGGTGTCTCGACGCCGGGATCAGCCAGGCGGCCGCCGTGGAACACGTGGCCAGCGCGGCGAACAGCGCCGACACGGTGGAGACCGTAGCAAGACGTTGGGAGCACGTCGACGCGGACTCGCCGCCCGCGCAGAACGCCTCCAGCCCCCACCCGGCGAACACCGACAACCCCCAGAGCGCCGCCAGCAGGAAGCTCGCGATCGTGGGGATGATCGGCGAGAACCCGAGCTGAAGCCGCGCCACCTTCCCTCCCTACCCCGCCACGGCCCGGTAAATGCTTTTGAGCCGCCGGGGCGAGGCCATTAAACTGGCCGATTCGCTGCCTTTGACCACCTCCGTTTCTCATCCTGGGGAGGCGCTTTCGCATGCCCGCACACCAACTCGCTCCCGACATACCCTCCGACGTGCTCGCCGCCGAGCAGGCCCACCTGTCCGAGTCCAGGGCCGCGCTCAAGGCCATGCGGGCCCACGCCCAGTCGTTGTCTGCCGACGCGGCCGGCGACTGGGTCTCGCAGCAGATCCTCCAGTCGCTGCTCGACCAGCGCGTGGCGGCCCTGGCCGACCATCCGGACACGCCGCTGTTCTTCGGCCGCCTCGACCGCGAGGCCGACGACGACCTGCCGGTCACGATCTACGTGGGCCGCCGTCACGTGCACGACGGCACCAGCCGGCCGCTGGTCATCGACTGGCGGGCGCCGGTGTCCCGCGCGTTCTACCAGGCGAGCCCGTCCGACCCGATGCAGGTCGTACGCCGCCGCCGCTTCGGCTACCACGGCGGCGCGCTGACCGCGTTCGAGGACGAACCGCTCGGCGAGGGCACGGATGTCGGCCCCTCGAAGATCCTCACCGAGGAGATCGAACGCCCGCGCACCGGCCCGATGCGCGACATCGTCGCCACCATCCAGCCCGACCAGGACGAGATCGTCCGCGCGACACTGGCCCAGACCGTGTGCGTCCAGGGCGCCCCGGGCACCGGGAAGACCGCCGTGGGCCTGCACCGGGCCGCCTACCTGCTGTTCACCCACCGCGAGCGGCTGGCCAGGTCGGGCGTGATGATCGTGGGCCCGAACCGGGCGTTCCTGTCCTACATCTCCTCGGTGCTGCCCGCGCTGGGCGAGGTCAAGGTCGACCAGACGACCGTGGCCGGGCTCCTCGGCGAGCACGCCGCCCAGGAGGACCCTCTGGTCTCCGCCCTCAAGGGCGACGCCCGCATGGCCCCGGTGCTCGAACGGGCGCTCTGGCAGCACATCGTGAAGCCGGAAGAGGGCCTGGTGTTCACGAAGGGCGCCTACCGCCACCGGGTGGCCGACTACGAGGTGCGGGAGATGGTCGCCTCGCTGCGCGGGACCACCCGCTACCTGCCGGGCCGGGCGGCGCTGGCGCAGCGGCTGGCGCACCAGGTGCTGGTCCGCATGGAGCAGCGCGGCGAGTCCCCCGACGACCGGGTCCAGGACGCCGTCGCCCGGTCGAAGCCGGTCAAGCAACTCGTGGAGAGCGTGTGGCCGAAGCTGACGCCGGAACAGGTGCTGCACCGCCTCCTGTCGGACCCAGAATTCCTCGCAAGAGCCGCCAAAACCGATTTGTCGCCTGACGAGCAGGAAATGCTGCTTTGGCGGAAGCCGTACCGGGGTTGGAAGTCCGCCAAGTGGTCGGCGGCGGACGCCGCGCTCCTCGACGAGCTCCGCGACCTCATGGAGCGCACGCCGTCCATCGGCCACCTCGTCGTGGACGAGGCGCAGGACCTGTCCGAGATGCAGCTCAGGGCGCTCGGCCGGCGCTGCCGCAACGGCACTGCCACCGTGCTCGGCGACCTCGCCCAGGGCACCACGCCGTGGTCCACCAGCT
>JABFVJ010000074.1 GCA_013362835.1 Nonomuraea sp.
GGCGACGACCCCCGCGGCCACCGCGCCCGCGCGCCGGCCGCCGTACACGGCCCAGGCGAGGACCGGCGCGGCGACCCAGGTCGCGGGTACGGGCATGGTGCCGGCCTCGCCCTGCCTGGCGCCCTCCACGTACGGCGAGGCCAGCAGGCACGCCAGCGCCACCAGCAGGTCGATCGAGAGCAGCGGCCACCCGCGCAGCCCCTCGATCGCGTACGCGTACGTGGCCCCCGCCGTCCACAGCGCCATCACGGCGATCACCAGCCAGCCGATCACCGGCTCCTCGTAACCGCGGTACTGGGCCATCAGCACGGCCGCGTAGACGAGCGACGTGACCCGGAAGACCGCGATCGCGCGCCAGAAGGGTCGCTCGATAGCCATGAGACCTTTTCACGTTTTCCGACAGGGCAGGTTGACAGATAGTTGCGTTATCCATGCGAAAGGGTCAGGACAGATGACACAATCCGTGAACCCCTAATCACAAGGAATGTCGTTATATGACCGCTGTTAATCATTTCACTCATGGCCCGCTCACCCCGGTGCTCGCGTACCTGATGTCGTGCCTGGGTTCGATGCTCGGACTGCGGCTCACCGCCCAGGCGCACGCCAGCCGCGGCGGTTCGCGGATCCGCTGGCTGATCGGGGCGGCGATCTCCATCGGCGGCACGGGCATCTGGGTGATGCACTTCATCGCCATGATGGGCTTCGAGGTGGAGGGCACGCAGATCAAGTACGACGTGCCGCTCACCGTCGCCTCCGCGGTGGTGGCCATCGTGGTGGTCGGCACCGGCCTGTTCCTCGTCTCCTACGGCCGCGGGCGGCCCCTGGCGCTGCTCGGCGGCGGCCTGCTCACCGGGCTCGGCGTGGCCAGCATGCACTACCTGGGCATGTACGCCATGAACATGACCGCCCACGTCTCCTACGACCGCACGACCGTGGCCGCCTCCGTGGCCATCGCCGTCGTGGCCGCGACCGTCGCGCTCTGGTTCACCCTGCGGGTCAAGAAGCCCGTCTGGATCACCGGGGCGGCGCTGGTCATGGGCGTGGCCGTCTCGGGCATGCACTACACCGGCATGTACGCGATGCGGGTCACCGTCGACGAGGAGCCCGGCCGGCTCACCGGCGCCGACGCCCTCGACTTCCTCGTCCCGCTGATGACCGTGATCAGCCTGATCACGCTGACCATGCTCCTCATGGTGATCCTCGCGCCCTCGGAGGAGGAGCTGCACGAGGACGCCGAGCTGGTCGCCCGCCTGGAGCTGCGCAGGCGTACCGCCCAGCAGCAGCGCCTGGCCTACCCGGCGCCGCCGGCGGCTCACCGTCCCCCGCAACAGCAGCAGCCGATGATGCGCGCGCCCCGAAGATAGCGGTAACACCACAAGTGGTTGCGCCCCTGGAGAAGCCCCGTCCATACTCCCTTATCAGCGCTATAGGGATGGATGGTTATATGCCTCCGATCGACCACTTCTCCTTAGGGCTCCTGACTCCCGTCCTCGCCTACGTCATGTCCAGCGTGGGCTCGATGCTGGGCCTGCTGCTGACCGCGCGGGCCCGCCTGGCCGGCGGCGGCGAGGGCCGGTTCTGGCTGGTCGGCGCGGCGTTCGCGATCGGTGGCACGGGCATCTGGACGATGCACTTCATCGCCATGCTCGGCTTCGCCGTGCGCGGCTCGGTCATCCGCTACGACGTGCCGCTCACCGTCGCCTCCGCGGTCATCGCCGTGGTCGTCGTCGGGCTCGGGCTGTTCCTCGCCGCGTACGGCGGCCGGCGCCGAGGCTACCTGCTGGGCGGCGGCGTGCTCACCGGATGCGGCGTGGCGGCCATGCACTACCTGGGCATGTACGCCATGAACATGTCGGGGCACGTGCACTACGACCCGCTCGTCGTGACGGCCTCGGTGGTGATCGCCGTCGCGGCGGCCACGGTGGCGCTCTGGTTCACGCTGCGGGTCAGCGGCGCGTTCAAGATCGGCGGCGCCGCGCTGCTCATGGGCGTCGCGGTCACCGGCATGCACTACACCGGCATGTACTCCATGCGCGTCGAGCTGCACGCCGACATGGTCCAGGTGCCGGGCGCCAAGGCCATCGACTTCCTGCTGCCGCTGATCGTCGGCATCAGCGTGATCACCGTCGGGCTGCTGCTCACCGTCATCCTGTCGCCGTCGGAGAAGGAGCTGCGCAGCGAGGCCGAGTTCCGGGCCCGCCTGCGCGGACGCGACGAGGGCGCGCCGGAGGTCGATCTCTTCGGCACGCCCCGCGGTTGAGCTATCTCGTAGGTACGGCTTGCGACGCAAAGTGGGCCGCCGACTCGCTGCGGCGCAAGCCGTACCTGGAGGGGGTTGTAGCGGAAAACCCCGCTGCCCAGAAGGTACGGCCCGCCGCTTGCAAGCCGCTTTCACCCTGCCGTAGACGATCTAGCCGAAGAAGACCTCGGCCTCGGAGTAACGCGAGGCCGGCACGGTCTTGAGCTCGGCCGTCGCCTCGTCGAGCCCGACCCGGACGATCTCGGTGCCGCGCAGGGCGACCATCTTGCCGTAGTCGCCCTCGTGCGCTGCGTCGATCGCCTGCAGGCCGAACCTGGTGGCCAGCACCCGGTCGTAGGCCGTCGGGGTGCCGCCGCGCTGGATGTGGCCCAGCACGGTCGTGCGGGCCTCCTTGCCGGTGCGCTTCTCGATCTCCTTGGCCAGCACCTCGCCGATGCCGCCGAGCCGGACGTGCCCGAACGCGTCGAGTGTGCCCTCCTGCAGCTCCATCTGGCCCTCGATCGGGTGGGCGCCCTCGGCCACCACGATGATCGGCGAGTAGCGGGTGCGGAAGCGGGACTCGACGTACTCGCAGACGCGGTCGATGTCGAACGGCTTCTCCGGGATGAGGATCACGTTGGCGCCGCCCGCCATGCCCGCGTGCAGCGCGATCCAGCCCGCGTGGCGGCCCATGACCTCGCAGATCAGCGCGCGGTGGTGGGACTCGGCCGTGGTGTGGAGCCGGTCGATGGCCTCCATCGCGATGTTGACCGCGGTGTCGAAGCCGAAGGTGTAGTCGGTGCCCGACAGGTCGTTGTCGATGGTCTTGGGCACGCCGACGACGTTGACCTCGCGGTCGTAGAGCTGCTTGGCGACGCCGAGGGTGTCCTCGCCGCCGATCGCGATCAGGGCGTCGACGCCGGTGGCCGCCAGGTTCTCCTTGATCCGGTCGACCCCGCCCTCGATCTTGATCGGGTTGGTGCGGGAGGAGCCCAGAATGGTCCCGCCGCGCGGCAGGATGCCCCGTACGGCCTGGATGTCCAACGGCATCGTGTCGCCCTCGAGAGGGCCTCGCCAGCCGTCGCGGAACCCCACGAACTCATGGCCGTACGTGCTCACCCCCTTACGCACCACGGCCCTGATGACGGCGTTGAGACCTGGACAGTCTCCGCCTCCGGTGAGCACTCCTATACGCATGGCGGGTTCCTCCCGATGGGGTTCACGAACCATTGCTCGGTGACAGACTCGCATTCTGCCGGTCGGGGCGCTCAGTGGTCTAGACCAAACGCGAGGGCGGCAGGATTTCCGTGGTCGTCAACCGAGGGTTGACGATCCGCTTGCGTCAACCTATGGTTGACGCATGGATGGAACCGTTCGTCTCGACGACCTCATTTCCGCGATCAAGAGCCGTCACCCCGACGGCGACCCCCTCGGCCAGCTGTCCGACGCGGTGACGCTGGGCGAGCACCTGGGCGAGGTGGCCGACCACCTGATCGGCCACTTCGTGGACAAGGCCCGCAACTCGGGCGCCTCCTGGACCGAGATCGGCCGCAGCATGGGCGTCACCAAGCAGGCCGCGCAGAAGCGCTTCGTGGCCAAGGAGGGCGGCTCGCTCTCCGACGACCTGCGCAACTACGCCCGCTACACCGACAAGGCCCGCGTCGCCGTGGTCAAGTCGCAGGAGGAGGCGCGGCTCTCGGGGCACGACCACATCGAGGTCGGCCACCTGGTGCTCGGGCTGCTGCACGTGCCGCAGGCGCTGGCCGCGCAGACCATGACGACGCTCGGCGCGCCCCCCGAGGCGGTCAGGGAGGCCGTCACGGCGGCCATGGGCCCCGGCGGCGGTCAGGTGCCCGTCACGCTGCCGTTCGCCGCGCAGAGCGCCAAGGCGCTGGAGCTGACCCTGCGCGAGGCCCTGCGGCTCGGGCACAACTACGTCGGCACCGAACACCTGCTGCTCGGCGTGCTCTCGCTGGAGGAGGGCCCGGTGGTCG
>JABFVJ010000187.1 GCA_013362835.1 Nonomuraea sp.
CCATCGGACCCGGCGCCATCGGGCCTGGAACGATAGGGCCCGGTACCATCGGGCCCTGGGCCGCCGGGCCCGGCTGCGTCGGGGCCGGGTTCATCGGGTCGGCCGGGGGCTGCGAGGCCGGGGTGCCCTCGATGGACAGGGGCAGGACCGGGGGCTGGCCTTCGATCAGGGTGGCCAGGGCCGGAGGGTCGGCGGGCGGCACGGGCACGCCCTCGATCGCCGCCGCCGGCATGGGCGCGTGGTCGTCGCCCAGCAGCCGCAGCAGCGCCGTGTACGTCGTCGGCCGCCCCGCCACGTCCTTGACCAGCCCCGCCAGGACCACCTGACGCAACGGCTCCGGCAGCGCGCCCACCTCGGGCGTCCAGGTCAGCACGGCGTGCGTGTCCTGGCCGAACGGCGCGGCGCCGGTCGCGGCGAACACAACGGTCGCGGCCCAGGCGAACACGTCGGCGTACGGCCCGTACTGGAGGCCGTTGATCTGCTCGGGGGCGCGGTAGCCGATCTCGCCGGCCGGGTCGCCGATCTCGATGTCGGTGACGCGCAGGCCCTCGCCGGTGAGGATCACGTTGTTCGGGGTGAGGCCGCGGTGCGCGAACCCGGCCAGGTGCACCGCGGTCAGCGCGGTGAGCATCCCGACCGCCACGCGTTCGAGGGCGTCGCCGGTGAGCGGGCCGTCGGCGGCCACGGTCTCGGCCAGCGAGCGGCCTTCGACGTGCTCGCGCACCACGTAGAGCCGGCCGTCGTGGACGCCGGCGTCGAGGGTGCGGGCCACGTACGAGCTCGACACCCGCGTGACGCTCTTGAGCCTGGCCGCGAAGTCTGGGTCGTCGGCCGGGTCGACGGTCAGCGTCTTGACCGCCACCGGAGCCGCGTCGTCGGACTCCTTGCCCAGGTGGACGTCGCCACGCGGGCCCTGACCCAGCAGGCCGAGGATCTCGTGACCGCCGATCCGCTCAGGGGCAGGCGACTGGGAGGAGTCCTTCTCCACCATGACCGTCCTTTCGGGATTGCGTCATGATCGAGAGACATTTAACCAAATAAGCCCCATAGGCATCAGCAGTTTCGGTTGACCACTCTTACAGTTAACCGTCAATTCGCCCGTTGTCGGGCGGTGAGCCGGCCCGCCAGCGGCGCCTGCGTCCCATCGGCACGAACACCCAGGCCGCCATCACGACCCCCGCCAGCGACAGCCCGCCCGCCGCGACGACGGTCGCCACCTCCATGGAACGCCCGTCCGGCGGCACGGCCTTGCGCACCGCCGTGACCGGCAGCGGCGGCGGCACCGGCGGGGCCACCGCCACCTGCTCGGACGGCAGGATCGCGGTGACCGCGAGCAGCGGGTTGACCATGCCGGCGCCGGTGCCCGCGCCCGACGCGCCGTCGGCGGTCAGCGCGACGCGCCTGCGCACCTGGAGCTGGGTCAGCTTGGGGAAACGCGAGCGGACCAGCGCGACCACGCCCGTCACGTACGGGGCCGCGTAGCTGGTGCCGTCCAGTTTGCTCTGGTAGCCCCTGCCCGGCCAGGTCGAGCTGATGCCCTGCCCCGGCCCGAGCACGCCGACCGCGTTCGGGTTGGAGAACGTCGAGCGCCCCCCGTCGGGCGTCGCCGAGCCCACCGCGAGCACGCCGTCGTAGGCGCCGGGATAGGAGGGGACCGACGTGCCGTCGTCCTTGGTGATGTTGCCGGAGGCGGCGACGATCACGACGTCGCGCTCCAGGGCGTAGTCGACGGCCGCCTTCAGGTCGGGCTGGTCGTGGGCGTCGATCGAGACGTTGATCACGTCGGCGTGCTCGTCCACGGCGGTCTTGATGGCCTTGGCCAGCAGGGCCACGTCACCTTGCTGGTCGTTGGACTGCTTGATCGACAGGAGCTTGACGCCGGGGGCGACGCCGTAGAAGGGCACGCCCTCGCGCGGACGGCCCGCGATGATCCCGGCGACCGCCGTGCCGTGGCCGACGCAGTCGCGGAAGCCGGTGCCGCTGAGGTCGGCCTTGCCGCTCAGCCGGATCTGGGGATGGGTCTCGTCCACGCCGCTGTCGATGACCGCGACCGTGACGCCCTGGCCGGTGGTGAGGGGCCAGACCCGCCGTACGTCGAGCCGCCGCTGCGCCCACGTCTCGCCGATCGTCATGGCGGCCTTCTTGGGCGCGCACCGTACGGGCTCGGCCCATGCCGGCGCCGCCGCGAACTGCAGGGCGAGCGCGCTCGCCACGAAGGCGCGAACAATCACGGGAGAAGAGCGTAGCCTGCCCGGTCCGGCGAGCTCCGTCCTGTTCTGGGGCCTTCCAACGGAGAGAAGCCCCGGCGGCCGGCCAGGGCCCCTCTCCGCCGCTCACTGCGTGGCGGACTCGATGTTCTGGCGGTAGGTGCCGATGACCCGCGAAGCCTCCTGCAGCTCCTCGGTCATGCGCTGGAAGGCCGTGCGGTAGTTCTGCCAGGCCTGGTTGAAACGCTGGGCGCCGGGCCCCGTCCACGCGGTGCCGACCTTGGCCGCCTCGCGGTCGAGCGCGGTCATCGTGGTGCGGACCGCCTCGGACTGCTGCGTGAACTGAGTGGCCATCTGCTGCATTTCCGCGGGGTCGCCGCCGAGCATACTCTGGCTCATGCATACCTCCTGGAACCGGTGAAAGCGCCCTCACCCTAAAGCGGTGCACCGCCCGTCGCCCCCGTTATGCCGAGCGGCTATGGTCGTCCAGAGGATTATTCGGATCTAAGGAGCCATCCGCCCATGCGCGAGGTTGTGGTGACCGGTGGCGGCACCGGCATCGGCTACGCGACAGCCGAGGCGTTCGCCTCGCTCGGCGACCACGTCACGATCACCGGCCGGCGCGAGCACGTGCTCAAGGAGGCGGCGGCCCGGCTGGGCGCGGCGTACGTGCCCTTCGACGCCGCGAGCCCGGTCGCGGTCGACGACGCCCTGGGCAGCCTCCCCGAGCACGTCGACGTGCTGGTCAACAACGCGGGCGGCAACACCAACCTCGAACGCGGGCAGTCCGGCGACCTGACGGACGTGGCCGAGGCGTGGTGGGCCAACATCAACGCCAACCTGATGTCCGCCGTGCTCGTCACCACCGCGCTCGCGCCGCGCATGGGCAAGGGCGGCCGGATCATCTCGATCGGCTCGATCGCCGCGCGCGGCACCGGATCCGGCTCGTACGGCGCCGCCAAGGCCGCGATCGAGTCCTGGACCGCCGACCTCGCCGCCGAGCTCGGCCCCAAGGGCGTCACCGTCAACGTCGTGGCGCCGGGGCTGGTCGTCGAGACCGAGTTCTTCCGCGGCGGGCTCACCGAGGAAGGCATCAGGGCGCGGGTCGACAACACCCGGAACGGGCGACCTGGCACCCCGGCCGACGTGGCGGATAGCGTTCTCTTTCTGGCCTCCGCGGGAGCCAGGCACGTGACGGGGCAGGTGCTGCATCTGAACGGCGGCGCGTACCTCGGCCGCTGAAGGACCATCGGGAAGCATCAGGAAGGACGAAGGCCGGTGCGGAAGGTTCTGATCGCCAATCGCGGAGAGATCGCCGTACGGGTGGCCCGCGCGTGCAAGGACGCGGGGATCGGCAGTGTGGCCGTCTACGCCGACCAAGACCTCGACGCCCTGCACGTCAAGGTGGCCGACGAGGCGTACGCGCTGGGCGGGGAGTCCCCGGCCGAGACCTACCTCGACATCGCCGGGCTGCTCGACGTCGCGGCCCGCTCCGGCGCCGACGCCGTGCACCCCGGCTACGGCTTCCTGGCCGAGAACGCCTCCTTCGCCGAGGCCGTCATCGACGCGGGCCTGACCTGGATCGGCCCGCCGCCCTCGGCCATCGCCGCGCTCGGCGACAAGGTGCGCGCCAGGCACATCGCGCAGAAGGTCGGCGCGCCGCTGGTCGCCGGCACCAAGGACCCGGTCTCCGGCGCCGACGAGGTCGTGGCCTTCGCCGAGGAGCACGGCCTGCCGATCGCGATCAAGGCCGCGTACGGCGGCGGCGGGCGCGGCATCAAGGTCGCCCGCCGTCTGGAGGAGGTCGCCGAGCTGTACGAGTCGGCCGTACGCGAGGCCGTGGCCGCCTTCGGCAGGGGCGAGTGCTTCGTCGAGCGCTACCTCGACCGCCCCCGGCACGTCGAGACCCAGTGCCTGGCCGACCGGCAGGGCGACGTGGTCGTCGTCAGCACCCGCGACTGCTCCCTCCAGCGCCGCCACCAGAAGCTGGTCGAGGAGGCCCCGGCGCCGTTCCTGTCGCGGGAGCAGCTCGACATCCTCTACACCAGCTCCAAGGCCATCCTGAAGGAGGCCGGCTACGTCGGCGCGGGCACGTGCGAGTTCCTCGTCGGCCAGGACGGCACGATCTCCTTCCTGGAGGTCAACACCCGGCTCCAGGTCGAGCACCCGGTGAGCGAGGAGGTCGCGGGCGTCGACCTGGTGCGCGAGATGTTCAGGATCGCCGACGGCGAGCCCCTGGGCTACGGCGACCCGGTGCTGCGCGGCCACTCGATCGAGTTCCGGATCAACGCCGAGGACGCGGGCCGCGGCTTCCTGCCCGCCCCCGGCACGCTGACGTCCATGCGCACGCCGTCCGGGCCGGGGGTGCGGCTCGACGCCGGGTACGAGGCCGGGATGACCGTGCCGCAGACGTTCGACTCGCTGGTGGCCAAGCTGATCGTGACCGGGCGTACCAGGCGGGAGGCCCTGGAGCGGTCGCGGCGGGCGCTGGCCGAGTTCGAGATCGACGGCATGCCGACCGTGCTGCCCTTCCACCGGGCGATCGTGACCGACCCGGCGTTCACGTCCGAGCCGTTCGCGGTGCACACGCGGTGGATCGAGACGGAGTGGGACAACCCGGTCGAGCCGTACGCGGGCGAGGTGGCCGGCCCTGAGGTGCGGGCCGCGCGCGAGACGGTGACGGTAGAGGTCGGGGGCAAGCGCCTGGAGGTCGTCCTGCCGGCCGGTCTCGGCACGTCCGCCGTCACGCCCGCCGTGAACAGGGCGCCGCGCCGGGGCGGCGGCGGCGCGAAGAAGGCCGCGGCGGGCGGCGACGCGCTGGTGAGCCCGATGCAGGGCACGATCGTCAAGGTCGTGGCGAACGACGGCGACGTCGTGGCCGAGGGCGACACGGTCGTCGTGCTGGAGGCCATGAAGATGGAACAGCCGCTGACCGCGCACAAGTCCGGCACGATCACCGGCCTGTCGGCCGCCGTCGGCCAGACCGTCACGTCGGGCGCCACGATCTGCGAGATCAAGGACGCCTGAGCGGGGCTGCCGGTGCTCCTGCGCCACGCCGTACGGGTAACGTGCCGAGTGAGGAACTTTGCCGACCGCCCGTTCGTCCTCATGGGCGAAGGAGGCTTGCTGCCAATGACCCATTCGCTGCGCCGAGCAGGGGCCGCGATCGCGGCTCTGATCGCCGGTCTATTCGTCGTTCTTGCGCTGTCCCCTGCCGCCAACGCGGCGGCGGCACCACCTGACGCCCAATCCGTGGTGCAAAATTGGAAGAAGAACCCGCTCTACGTGGTGTCGGGTTCTCCCTTGAGTTCGAGCCAGCAGAGTGACATCAGTGACACGCTGAAGGACGCCGACAGCAAGATCTACGCTGTCGCGCTGCCCGACGGCACTGTTGACTCCTCCAGCATCGGCCCCTACATGACCTCCCTGGCCAAGGGCCTCGCGGCCGCCGGGCGTCCCAAGATGACGGTCATGGTGCTCGACGGCGAGAAGATGTTCGCCGGCTCCAACGCCATCCAGACCGGCCTCACCTCGCGTCTGGTCGGCCTGTCCACCGACTCCAACTCCGGTGACATCGTCGCGGGCGTGAAGGACTTCGTCCACCGCGTCGACTACGCCTACAAGGGCGACCGGAGCAAGGCGCTCAGCACGAGCAGCCAGGCCAACCCCGGCGCGGGCGGCACGTTCGCGCTGGTCGCCCTGCTCGGGCTCCTGGTGGTCGGCGGCGGCGGCTACTTCCTCTACTCCAGCAACAAGAAGAAGAAGCGCGCCATCCAGGAGGCCAAGGACCTCGCCGCGGTCAAGCAGACCGTGGAGGAGGACGTCACGAAGCTGGGCGAGGAGATCACCGAGCTCGACACCGACGTGACCCTGGCCGGTCAGGGCGGCGGCCACATCTCCGAGTGGCAGCAGGCGCTCGACTCCTACGAGAAGGCCAAGACGCAGCTCGCCACGGTGCAGCGGGCCGACCAGGTCCGCGAGGTCACCCAGACCCTTGAGGACGGCCGCTACGCGCTCGCCGTGGTGAAGGCCAAGGTCAACAACCAGCCGATCCCCGAGCGGCGCGCGCCCTGCTTCTTCAACCCGCAGCACGGCCCGTCCGTGCGTGACGTGCGCTGGGCCCCGGCCGGTGGCGCGGTGCGCGACGTGCCGGCCTGCGCGATGGACGCCGAGGCCGTGGAGCGCGGCTTCGACCCGCAGATGCGCGAGGTCATGGTCGACGGCCACCGTCGCCCCTACTACGACGCGGGCCCGGCCTACCAGCCCTACGCCTACGGCTACTACGGCGGCTTCGGCGACATCATGACCGGCATGTTCATCGGCACCATGATGGGCAGCATGTTCCACGGCGGCTTCGGCTACGGCGGCTACGGCGCCGGCTACGCCGAGGGCTACCAGGACGGTGGCGGCGACGTCGGTGGCGGCGACTTCGGCGGCGGCGGCGGAGACGGCGGCGGCTGGGGCGACTTCGGCGGCGGCGGCGACTTCGGTGGCGGCGATTTCGGCGGCGGCGACTGGTAACCCGGCCCCACCCCTGACAGGCGGCGACCGGTAATCCGGTCCGCTCCTGACAGGCGGTGACCGGTAGGCCGGTCCGGCCACTGGCGGGCGCGCTCTCCTTCTCGGGGAGCGCGCCCTTTCGCGTTACGGGATCTGTCCCGGTTCGTCCACCACGCCCGTCGCGACCTCGGCCGTCGCGTAGAAGGTGCCCTTCCTGGACACCAGGTAGCCGTCGAGCACCTCGTCCTGGAGCATGTCGACGCGCCTGCCGAGGAAGCGGTACGTCGCGGGGTCCAGCACCAGGTAGGACCGCGAGACGATCCGGCCCTCCGCGTCACGCTGCGGACCTCCGGGTACGAAGGCGGCGGGCTCGTAGGCGATGCCGACGCCCGTACGGCCCGTCGCGTCGCGCACACCCAGGTCGACCCGCACCCCCGGGATTTCGGCGAGGGCGCGGAAAACGGCCGCCTCGACCTTGGGCGGCATGGGGACCTCCTGGTCGAGGTAGACGGACAACACGCGGAACGCCCTGGCGTCCGGGTGCTCCTTGTCCGCGCCCTCCGGCTTGGTCGCCCAGTGCCGGTCGCCCTTGACGTGGGCCAGCAGCTTGGCGGGGTCGGTGGGCAGCTCGGCCAGCTTGGCGGCGTACTGCTCGGGGGTCAGGTCGTCGTCGTCGGGGTCGGGCGTTATGTCATGAAACTCCATCGGGCCGCCGTCCGCGCGGAACGCCTGCCTGGTGCCGTCGTACCTGGTCCAGTACTCCTGGGTCACGGCCGGATCGTCGCCGGCCTGTTTGACCACGACCTTCCGGTACATCCACTGGTCGGAGCGGGGGGCGGCGTCACGAGGGCGGCGCTCGACCACGAGCGCCGCCTGCCGCAGCACGGCCACGGCCCCCACCGGCGCGGTCCGTACGGCCAGGGGCGGACTCAGGACCGGCCGGTCGGAGCCGTTCGCCGCCACGATCACGGCGGCGGCCGCGGTCGCCGTGGCCAGCAGCGACGGCACCAACCAGAACCGCCCCCGGACACGGGAACGCAAGCGACCACCACCGGACCCGGAAGGGACAGTGTGAGGGCGCGAGGGGTCGCCACCGGCCCCGGAAGGGAGGGCGTGGGGGCGCAAGGAGTCGCCACCGGCCCCGGAGGGGACGGTGTGGGGGCGCGATCGGTCGGCGTCGGGGGTGGGTGGGACGGCGCGGGCGCGTAGGGAATGCAGGCGGGCGGGGTCGGGCTCGGGGGCGTCGGAGCGCAGCTCGCGCAGGAGCTTGAGGTCATCGTCCACGGCCGGGCTCCTCCTCGTCGGTGTCGTGCCGGTCGGTGTCGCGGACGGCGGTGTCGCGGATGGCGGTGGGGTCCACTCCGCTCAGGGCCGCGCGGGTCTTGCGCCTCGCGCGGTGCAGCCGGGAGCGTACGGTCCCGACGGGGATGCCGAGGGCCAGGGCGACCTCCTCGTAGCTGAAGTCGGCCCAGGCGATCATGAGCAGCACCTCGCGGTCCTGCGGCGACAGCGTCGCGAGCGCCCTGGCCAGCTCGCGGTGCGCGGCCCCGGCGGAGACCCGCGCGTCCACCCGGTCGGCGTAGCTCTCGGCCACCTCGTCGACGCCCGTCCTGGCCAGGGCGCGGTAGGCCCTGATCTCGGTACGGCGGTGCTTGCCGACCAGGTTGGCGGCGATGCCGTACAGCCAGGGGCGGGCGTCGCGATGGCCGGTGTCGTAGCGGGCGAGCCGCTGGAAGGCGGCCAGGAACGTCTCGGCCACGATGTCGTCGGCCAGCGACTCGCCCAGGCGGCGGGTCACGTATCGGTGGAGCGCGGGAGCGTGCCGGTCGTACAACGCCGAGAAGGCGGCGGGGTCGTTCCTGGCACGCTCGATCACCTCCGCGTCGTCCACTTCGGTGTCCTGTCTCAAGCTCTCGGCTCCGTTCTTCGATCCGGACATCCTCTTTCACCCGATACGGGGAATCGGGTTCTCGCGAGGGTCCGGGCGAAGGGTCCGGGCGAAGGGGCCGGGTCAGGTGCTGGCGCGTACGGCCAGGTGCGGGGCGAGGAGCGTCGACTCCGGCACGGTACGGCCCTCCAGCTTGTCCATGACCAGCCGTACGGCCTCCCGGCCCACCTCCTCGGCCGGGATCAGCACCGACGTGAGGGGCGGGCTCGCGCGTTCGGCGACGTCGTCGGGGCAGATGGCGACCACCGCCACGTCGGCCGGCACCCGCTTGCCGAGCTGCCGCAGCGCGCCCAGGACGTGCCCGACGGCGGCCTCGTTGTGCACGACCAGCCCGGACAGCTCAGGCCGGTCGAGGAGCAGGTCGCGGAGGGTCTCGTACACCTCGTCGAAGGTGTCCTCGCAGGGCAGGGCGGTGCCGCGGAGGCCGTGCTCGGCCAGGGCGGCGACGAAGCCCTCGCGGGTGCGGCGGGCGAATCCGGTGCCCCGCTCGTACACGACCGACGGCGCGCCCAGCAGGGCGATCTCGGTGTGGCCGCGGTCGGCGAGGTGCGCGACGCACTGCGCGCCCGCGGCGGCGAAGTCGAGGTCCACGCAGGTCAGGCCGGCGGGCCGGGCGGGGAAGCCGATGAGCACGCTCGGCTCGGCCAGCTCGCGCAGCAGGGGGACGCGGCGGTCGTCCAGCTCGACGTCCATCAGGACCAGGGCGTCGACCAGGGCGCTGGCGGCCACGCGGCGGATCCCGGCGGTGCCCTCGTCGGCGGTGAGCAGCAGCACGTCGTGGTCGAACCGGCGGGCGGCCGTGACGACGGCGCTGGCGAACCGCATGAGCACGGGGACGTGCATGCCCGCGCGCAGCGGCAGGACCAGCGCGATCACGTTGGACCGTTTGCTGGCCAGGGCCCGCGCGCCGGCGTTGGGGTGGTAGCCGAGCGCGCTGATGCTGTCGAGCACGCGGCGGCGGGTGTCGGCCGAGATCGTACGTTTGCCGCTCAGCACGTACGACACCGTGCTGACGGCCACGCCGGCGTGTTTGGCGACCTCGGAGATCGTGACGGCGCGCTCGCTCAAGCCCCGGCTCCCGAGAGGTCGAGGCCGGCCAGGGTCACACCGTCGTTCTCGAACACCACATAAAGATCGTGCACGCCGCCGGACGCCGCAAGCTGGGCGGTGACGGCGTGGAAGGTGTACCGGTCGGTACGCGGGACCGGGAAGGTGGCGAGGACGTCGCCGTACAGGGGGTCGCCGCGGCGGACGGTGATCATGCCGCCTTCCGTGCTGCCCGCCCTGGCCGTGCAGGTGACCGCCCCGGCCAGGTCCACCTGGCGGAACAGGATCCAGGCGCCCTCGGCGTCGGAGCGGATCGCGTCGCCGGCCGTCTTGGTCTCGTCCACGAAGGTGATCGCGTCGTACTCGTCGTGGTCGGCGGCGCGCAGCGGGCCGGTCTGGGGCGGGATGACCTCGCCGTCGACCTCGAAGCTGGCGCTCAGACGCAGGTCGGTGGCGCTGCGGCCGGCCATGAGCTGGTGGGCCGAGCGCTCCACGACGAACCTGTTCCTGGTCACGTCCCAGAAGGCCAGGTCGGAGACGGGGAAGGTCAGCGTGACCGTACGGGTCTCGCCGGGCGCGAGGCGGACCTTCTCGAAGCCGCGCAGGCGGCGCAGCGGCTGCTTGACGCGCGAGCGCTGCTGGTGGGTGTAGAACTGCACGACCTCCACGCCCGGCCGCGTCCCGGTGTTGGTGATCTCCACGGACGCGGTGACCACGTCGCCGGTACGGCTCACGCGCAGGCCGGCGTAGTCGTACGTGGTGTAGCTGAGCCCGTGGCCGAAGGGGTGCAGCGGGGTGCCCCGGAAGTACTGGTACGTGCTGTCGGAGGCGATGATGTCGTAGTCGAGCAGGTCGGGGAGCTCCTGCTCGGAGCGGTACCAGGTCTGGGTGAGCCGGCCTTCGGGGTCGGCGTCGCCGAACAGGATCTCGGCCAGGGCGTGGCCGTACTCCTGGCCGCCGTGGGCCGACCACAACACGGCGGGCACGTCCTCGGTGCGCCAGGTGAGCGGGTAGCCGCTGGTGATCACCATGACCGTACGGGGGTTGGCGTCGCGTACGGCGGCCAGCACCGCGTCCTGGGCGGGGGCCAGGGCCAGGGTCATGCGGTCCTCGGTCTCGCGGCCGTTGACCAGCGGGTGGTCGCCGACCACGACGACCGCCACGTCGGCCTCGGCGGCCAGGCGGGCGGCCTGCTCGGTGGCGCTCCTGACGACGTCCATGGCGAGCCAGACGGCCTGGTCGGCGTCGTCCACCAGGCGCAGCACGCCCTCGGCGTCGGCGCCGACGTAGCAGCCGGTGGAGATGTGGCGCAGGGCGAGCGTGCCGCGCGGGCGTTCTTCCATGCGGAACGTCTGGCGCACCTCCCACCCGTTCGGGCCCGGCTGGTCGTTGACGAGGGTGCCGTCCTCGACGGAGACGAACCGGCCGGTGGCCACGGCACGCAGCGCGTACGCGCCGCCGCCCCAGTCGAACACGTCGAACGTGCCCGCCTCGGCGCCCGCCCTGACCGGCCCGCCCGCCGGGTCGGCGCTCACCGGGCCGATGTCGGAGGTCAGCGTGACCCGGTCCACGGCCTCGCAGAACGTCGTCTCGACGCGCTCGGCGAGCCCCGCGCGGGCGGTGACGGCGTACGGGAGGGTGCCGCTGTACCAGTCCTCCATCAGGACGTCGCCGAGCTGGCCGATGACCGCGACCCTGGTGACCTCGGGACCGAGCGGCAGCAGGCCGTCGTTGCGCAGCAGCACGACCGAGCGCCGCGCCGCCTCCCTGGCCAGCGCCTGGTGCTCGGGGCAGTTGACCACGCTGTCGCTGATCTCGTCGTACGGCGTCGCCGGGTCGAACTCGCCGAGCCTGAACCGGATGGACAGCGCGTGGCGTACGGCGGAGTCGACGTCGGCCTCGGTGAGCAGGCCGCGGTCGAGGGCCTCGCGTACGTGGGCGAGCGTGGCCTCCGCGCGGTCGTCGTCCTGGGTGAAGCTGTCGATCCCGGCCTTGATCGCGTGCGCGTACGCCTCGGCCGGCGAGTCGTGGTACGCCTGGAGCCCGGTCAGGTTGCCCGGCGCGTACGCGTCGCTGACGACGAGGAGGTCGTCCGGCGCCCAGGCCCGCAGGCACTCCCCGATCAGCGGGCTCAGATGCGCCGGCCGCCCGTTGACCAGGTTGTACGACGGCATGACGGCCACCGCCGCGCCCTGCTCGATCGCGGGCCTGAAGGCGGGCAGCTCGTACTCGTGCAGGACGCGGGGCGGCAGGTTGCTGGAGGTGAGGCAGCGGTCGGTCTCGTTGTTGTAGGCCAGGAAGTGCTTGAGCGTGGGAGCTGTCCTGAGGCTGCTGGGAGCGCTCCCAGCGAGCCCACGAGAGAAGGCCGTGGCCAGCGCGCCCGTCAGCCACGGATCTTCCGAGTAACCCTCCTCGTTGCGCCCCCAGCGTGGGTCGCGCAGCGGATTGACGACCGGGGCCCACACGTTGAGCCCCGCGCCGGACGGGTCCTTGTGGTGGAAGGCCACCACCTCCTCGCCGACGGCCTCCCCGACCCGGCGGACGAGGTCGAGGTCCCACGTCGAGGCCAGGCCCACGGCCTGCGGGAACACGGTCGCCGGGCCGAGCCAGGCCAGCCCGTGCAGGGCCTCCGTGCCCGTGCGGAACGCGCCGACGCCCAGCCGTTCCACGGGCGCCTGGTACTGGTGCAGCAGGCCGACCTTCTCCTGGAGGGTCAGCCTGCCCAGCAGGTCGGCGATCCGGTCGGGCAGCGGAATCGCTGGGTCGCGGAAGGGTTCGTGCATGTTCGTCCCTCTGAAAGTGTCGAAGCGCTTCGACGACCGGCCTGGGGAAGTTACGCGGACGTTTCGATGGGGTTCCCTGAAGGGTGCCCCTCCTGATGACCTAGGTCAAGAGATTCGCGACATTCCTCCGGGCAATCTTCCCGAATCGACGCTGTCGAGCACCCTCGCGGCACCGCCGAGCGCGGCGGCGTCGTGGCCCAGCGTCGAGGCGACGACGTGGCAGCCTCCGGCGTCGGCGGCGATGACGCGGTCGCCCAGCTCGGCGTGGACCGCGGGCAGCAGCCAGGGCGCGAGCGGGACGTAGTAGCCGCCCAGGAGCACGACCTCCGGGTTGAGCAGGTTGGCCATGATCGCCACCCCTCTGCCCAGGTTCCTCCCCACCGTCTCCAGAGTGGCCAGGGTGACCGGGTCGGCGGCCCGCGCCAGGCGTACGACCTCCTCGATCTCGACGTGGAGCTCGGCCGGGGACGGGTGCCTGCGCAGGACCGCGTCCATGCCGGCCATGGCCTCCAGGCAGCCGCGCCGGCCGCAGTGGCACTCGGGGCCGTCGGGGTCGAGCTGCACGTGGCCGATCTCGCCGCTGTAGCCGAGGCCGCCGCGGCGCAGCCGTCCGTCGAGGATGACGCCCGCGCCCACGCCGACCTCGCCGGTCAGGTAGACCAGGTCGGAGGCGCCCGCGTACGCGCCGAACCGCTGCTCGGCGAGGGCGCCCAGGTTGCCGTCGTTGTCGATCTGGATCGGGAAGCCGGGGTCGCGCAGCGCCTTGGCCAGGTCTCCCCCGATGTCGGCGTCGCGCCAGCCCAGGTTGGGCGCCAGGCGTACGGTGCCCTGGACGTCGACCAGACCCGGCACGGCCACGGCGAGGCCGAGGATCTGGCGTTCCTCCTTGGCCATGCGGTTGATCACGCGCCGGACGATCGCCGCCACCGAGGCGACGCCCTGGTTGACCGTCTCACCGCCGGAGAACGAGCGCCGCCAGGTCAGCAGCCGCTCCCCCGCCAGGTCGGTGGCCACGGCCGAGACGTAGTCGACGTTGATCTCGACCCCGATCGCCGCGTACGGCGAGCCGTCGAGCACGAGCATCGTGGCCGGGCGCCCCACCCGGTTCTCCGTCAGCCCCGTCTCGCGCACCAGGCGCCGGTCGATCAGGTCGGCGACCAGGCTCGACACCGTGGCCTTGTTCAGCCCCGTCGAGGCCGCGATGTCGGCCCGCGAGCAGGGCGAGTGCTCGCGGACGAACCGCAGCACGACCGTGAGGTTGGTGGCCCGTACGTCGGCGAAGTCGGCCGGCTGAGGGCCGGTCGTAGAAGTGATCAATATCAGCCCCGTTCCCGCCAAGAGGTGACCCAAGCATGCCGCATGGTGGGCTCCCTTCCCTAATGAGCGGATTCCCCAGTAGACCAACCTGTGACCGTCGCGATCCCTTGTGGCTGCGGTCACAGTCTACTAATTTGTTTGGTCGCAATACCAACTAATTGTAACGAGGACATCCCCACTCGGAGAAGGGAGCAAGCCATGCCAATCCAGACAACTCGCCGTGGATTCCTCGGCCTGGTCGGTGCGGGCTTGCTGGCGGCCGGCTGCGCCGCCAAGAAGGAAGTGTCCAAGGGCACGGCCGTCCAGGCCGACAAGCTCAAGAGCCTCGTCCCGACGCGGATCCCGTACGAGATCCCGGGCCTGAAGCCTGACCTGCCGGGCGGCGAGTTCGTCGAGCCGGGCTTCCTCACGCGCCCGGCGCAGATGGTGCAGGCCATCACCACCAAGCCGCTGACCAGCGGCAAGGAGGTCGCGGTGATGACCCCGCTGTGGGGCACCGTGCCGCCCGGCCTGGGCAGCAACTCCTACTACGAGGCCGTCAACGAGCGGCTCGGCGGCGTCGTCAGGTTCAACATCTCCGACGGCAACACCTACGGGCAGAAGCTCTCGACCGTCCTCGCCAGCGGCGACGTGCCGGAGATGATCTGCGTCCCCGGGTGGGAGCTCATCAAGATCGCGCACTTCACCGAGGCGGCCAACAAGCTCTTCGCCGACCTCGGCCCCTACCTGGCCGGGGACAAGGCCAAGGAGTTCCCGATGCTGGCCAACTACGACACCGCCGCCTGGCAGTACGGCGTCTTCGGCGGCAAGCTCCAGGGCATCCCGTGGCAGAACGCCCCCTACCCCTTCGCCACCTTCGTCCGCCAGGACATCCTCGACGAGCTCGGCCTGGAGCAGCCCAAGAGCGGCGACGACCTGCTCGTGCTCGGCGAGAAGATCACCGACGCCAAGAAGAAGCGCTGGGCGTTCGGCGGCGGCATGGAACAGGAGATGCAGCGCGCCTTCGGCGCCCCGCGCGAGTGGCGCAAGAAGGCCGACGGCACCCTGGAGTACAAGTACGAGACCCCCGAGTGGGAGGCCTCGATCGAGTTCATGATCAAGCTGTTCCAGAGCGGCTGGGTGCACCCCGACGTCGTCGCCAACAAGGACGCCGACAACAAGGCCCCCTTCGGCAGCGGCCAGATGGTCGTCTACCGCGACGGCCTCGGCGCCTGGCACGAGAACCTGGGCCGCTTCCTGCCCGACAACCCCAAGTTCGACCAGCAGGCCGTCGCCCCCTACCCGGCCAAGCCCGGCGGCAAGGTCATCATGTGGCGCAACGAGCCGGCCAGCATGTTCGCCTTCATCAAGGCCGGCCTCGGCGACGCCCGCACCCGCGAACTGCTCGCCCTGGCCAACTGGTGCTCCGCGCCCTTCGGGACGCAGGAGTACGAGCTGGTCAACAACGGCGTCGAAGGCAAGCACTACAACGTCGAGAACGGCCAGGTCAAGCAGACCGACCTCGGCCGCAAGGAGTTCGCGCCCACCTACATGTTCCTGTCCGGACGGCCGAACGCCAACGCCAAGAGCGAGTACAAGGGCCTCGTCCAGTCGCTGTGGGACTGGGAGAACAACGCCCAGAAGTTCCTGGAGAACGACCCGTTCGTCGGGATCCGGGTGGAGACGCCGTCGAAGATGGCGGGCCTCGCCCAGCCGACCGAGGACAAGATGCAGGAGATCTTCCGCGGCAAGCGGCCGCTGTCGGACTGGAAGCAGATCGTCAAGGACTGGCAGGACCAGGGCGGGAACGAGGCGCGCGAGTTCTACATGAAGGTCGCCCGCGAGAACGGCAGGCTGTGAGGGCCCCTCGATGGACGTCAGGCTGGAGCGTCGGGCTGTGAAGGACATGCGATGGGCGTCAGGCTGGAGCGGCGGGCTGTGAAGGACATGCGATGGGCGTGATAACCGCTGGGCGGCGGCTGCGGAAGAGCGGCGCGGCGCCCACCCCGCACGAGCTGACCTGGCGGGCCAAGCTGCGCAGGGACTGGCCGCTGCTGGTGATGAACCTGCCGATGCTCCTGGTCGTCCTCGCCTTCTGGTGGATCCCGGCGCTCGGCAACGTCATCGCCTTCCAGGACTACAACCCGTACACGGGCGGGATCGCGGGCAGCCCGATCATCGGGTTCACGAACTTCGCGCTGCTGTTCGGCGACCCGCAGTTCCTGCACGCGCTGGGCAACACCCTGGCGATCACCGCCTTCCAGCTCGTCTTCTACTTCCCCGTGCCGATCATGCTGGCCCTGCTGCTGAACAGCATCGTCTCGGCCAAGCTGCGGGCGTTCGTCCAGGGCGTCGTCTACATGCCGTTCTTCTTCTCCTGGGTGCTGGTCGTCGCCATCTTCCAGCAGATGTTCGGCGGCGCCGGCCTGCTCTCCCAGATCCTGCGGGAGAACGGGCACCAGGGCGCCGACTGGATGACGAACTCCGACACGTTCATCCTGCTCATCACGTCCCAGACCATCTGGAAGGACGCCGGGTGGGGCGCGATCATCTTCCTGGCCGCGCTCAGCACCATCGACCCCAACCTGTACGAGGCCGCCGCCGTCGACGGCGCGCGCCGCTGGAAACGCATGTGGCACATCACGCTGCCCGGCCTGCGTCCCGTGATCGTGCTGCTGCTGATCCTGCGGCTCGGCGACGCGCTGAACGTCGGGTTCGAGCAGTTCATGCTGCAACGCAGCGCCGTCGGCAGCGAGGTGTCCGAAGTGTTCGACACGTTCGTGTACTGGTCGGGCATCCGTACCGGAGACCTCGGGTACGGCGCCGCGGCCGGACTGTTCAAGGGACTCGTCGGGCTGCTGCTCATCTGGGCGGCCAACCGGGTCGCGCACGCGCTCGGCGAGCGAGGGGTGTATTCACGATCATGACGACCTTGACCTCTACCTCCCGAAATCGCACCCTCTGGCGGTCGCACCGGCTCGCCCCCTGGGAGGAACCGCCGACGGCGGCCGGGCAGCTCGGCAAGGGCGCGCTGGTGACCCTCATCGTCGTGGTCGTGCTCGGGCCGCTCTACACGATCGTGCTGACCAGCCTGAGCTCGGCCGCGACCGTGAACCGGGTGGGCGGACTCGTGCTGTGGCCCGACGGGATCACGTTCGAGGCGTACCGGCAGATCTTCTCCGACACCGTGGTCAGCAGGGCAGTCCTGGTGAGCACGGGACTCACGGTCGCGGGCACGTTGTTCAGCTCGGTGGTGAGCATCCTCGGGGCGTACTCGCTGTCGCGGCCCGGCTCGTTCCTGCACCGGCCGCTGCTGTTCAGCGTGCTGCTGATGTTCGTGTTCTTCCCCGGCATCATTCCCGTCTACCTGATGGTGAGCGGGCTGGGGATGAAGGACAGCTTCTGGTCGCTGATCCTGCCGACGGCCGTGTCGGCGTTCAACGTGGTCGTGCTGCGGTCGTTCTTCATGAGCATCCCCGGCGAGCTCCTGGACAGCGCGCGGATGGACGGGGCCGGCGAGTTCCGGATCCTGTGGCGGATCGTGCTGCCGATGTCGAAGGCGGTGACGGCCGTGGTGGCGATGTTCTACGCGGTCGG
>JABFVJ010000355.1 GCA_013362835.1 Nonomuraea sp.
GCCGGCGTGGGCCGCGCCTCCTCCGAGACCGGGTCGGGCTCGCCCCTGCCGAGGTACCCGGCGAGCACGCCCACCGCGCCGCTCCCGAGCAGCAGCAGCGGGACCCACCACATCGGCATGCGCGCCAGCGTCCAGTCGGGCGCGTCGAGGTTTGCCATGAGCGTCGTGACCTCGACGCCGAGCACGAACAAGCCGGTTCCGAACAGGCCGCCCCACCAGAAGGCCCGCGACTTCCTGCGCGCCAGCGCCCGCCCGTGCACGGCGATGGCGATGTGCGGCACGCACAGCACGGCCCAGAGCCCCAGGGAGGTGAGCACGTCGCCGGCGAACGACATCGAGCCGTCGGGCACGTCGCCGCCGCTCCAGTGCGTGGCCATCGGATCGGGCAGGCGCTCGCGCAGGCTCAGCGGGACCACGACCAGGGCGGCGGCGACGGCCGCGCCCCACACCGCCGAGGCGGCTCGGGGGTTCATGGCAGCTCCTTCAGGATGGTGATGAGGTCTTCGCGGCGGTAGCCGTGCCTCGTGGCCTCCTCCAGCAGCTCGCGGGCCCGCTGCACGAGCAGCGCGCGCCCGTCGGCGCGGCCCGCGACGCTGACCCCGCGCCCCCGCCGGAACTCCAGCAGCCCCTCGTCGCGCAGGTCGCGCAGCGCGCGCAGCACGGTGTTGGAGTTGATCCCGAGCGCCTGGGCGAGGTCGCGGGCCGGGGGGAGGCGGTCCCCTGGCGCGTACGAGCCCTCGCCGATGGCGCGGCGGATCGCGCCGGCCACCTGTTCGTGGAGCGGCCGCGCGTCGTTGAGATCGAGCGTGAGCAGCATGATGCTAATGACGCTAGCACCATGTCACTGATCCCGCACCTCATTGATTGGTAGGATGAACCCCTGTTTGTGAGTACGCAGAAACCGTGGATAGCATCGGTTTACGTGACCACTGTGCGGCTGAACTCAGCAGACCCAGTCTCCGTCGACACCGACGCCCTGATCGTCGGTTTCCGGCCCGGCCAGGACGGCCCTCACCCGGCGACGGGCGCTGAGTCCCTCGACGCGGCCTTCGGCGGCGACCTCGCCGCCTCCCTCAGCTCCGTCGGCTTCTCCGGCAAACCCGGAGAGCTGGCCAAGCTGCCCACGTTCGGCGCCCTGCCCGCCCCGGTGCTCGTCGCCGTCGGCCTCGGCGACTCGCCCGACACCGAATCCCTGCGCCGCGCCGCAGGCGTGGCCGTCCGTTCGCTGGCCGGCACCGCCCGCGCCGCACTGGCCCTGCCCGCCGACGGCGCCGATGAGGCCGAGGCCATCGCGCTCGGCGCGCTGCTCGGCGCCTACGCCTTCGACCGCTACCGCACCGGCGGCGGGCAGAAGGCGCCCGTCGCCGAGATCACGGTCCTGACCGGCCAGCCCGAGTCCGTAGCCGAGCGCGCGGGGGTGCTGGCCGAGTCCGTCACGCTCGTGCGCGACCTGGTCAACACGCCGCCCTCCGACCTGTGGCCGGCCAAGTTCGCCGAGATCGCCGAGCGCGAGGGCGCCAAGGCCGGGCTGAGCGTCGAGGTGCTCGACGAGAAGCAGCTCAAGGACGGCGGCTACGGCGGCCTCATCGGCGTCGGCCAGGGCTCGGTCAACCCGCCGCGCCTGGTCCGCCTCTCCTACACCCACCCCGACGCGGCCAAGACGCTGGCGTTCGTGGGCAAGGGCATCACGTTCGACTCCGGCGGCCTGTCGCTCAAGCCGTCGGCCTCCATGGACTGGATGAAGTCCGACATGGGCGGCGCGGGCGCCGTGCTCGGCGCGCTCATCGGCATCGCCAGGCTCGGCCTGCCGGTCAACGCCGTCGGCTACCTCTGCCTGGCGGAAAACCTGCCGAGCGGCACCGCCCAGCGTCCCTCCGACGTCCTCCACAGCTACAGCGGCAAGACCGTCGAGGTGCTCGACACCGACGCCGAGGGCCGCCTGGTGCTCATGGACGGCATCGCGCGCGCCGCCGAGGACGACCCCGACCTGATCGTCGACATCGCCACGCTGACCGGCGCGCAGATCGTCGCGCTCGGCTGGCGCACCGCGGGCGTCATGGCCAACGACGACGCCGTCAGGGAGCTCGTCGTCGAGACCGCGACCGCCGCGGGCGAGGGCGCCTGGGGCATGCCGCTGCCGGAGGAGCTGCGCAAGGGCCTCGACTCGCCGGTCGCCGACATCGCCAACCTCCACCCCGAGCGCTTCGGCGGCATGCTGGCGGCGGGCATCTTCCTCAAGGAGTTCGTCCCCGACGGCGTGCGCTGGGCCCACATCGACATGGCCGGACCCGCGTACAACAAGGGCGAGCCGCACGGCTACACGCCCAAGGGCGGCACCGGCGCCATCACGCGCACCCTCATCGGACTCGCAGAGCGGCACGCGAGCATCTGAAACAAATGAAAAGATGACGGCATCACGAACACCCCGACAAGGAGCCTTCCTGTGGCCTATGACATCGTCGTCCTAGGTGGCGGCAGCGGCGGTTACGCCTGCGCGCTTCGGGCGGCTGAGCTGGGCAAGTCGGTCGCCCTGATCGAAAAGGACAAGATCGGCGGCACCTGCCTCCACAGGGGATGCATCCCCACGAAGGCTCTGCTGCACTCGGCCGAGGTCGCCGACGAGACCCGCGAGAGCGAGTCCTTCGGCGTCAAGGCGCGGTTCGAGGGCATCGACGTCCAGGGCGTCCACGCGTTCAAGGACAAGATCGTCACGCGTGCCTGGAAGGGCGTGCAGGGCCTGCTCAAGGGCGCCGGCGTGACGATCGTCGAGGGCGAGGGCCGCCTGGTCGGCCCGCGCGCGGTCCAGGTGGGCCAGGAGGTCTACGAGGGCCACAACCTCGTGCTGGCCACCGGCTCCGCCCCGCGCTCGCTGCCCGGCCTGGAGATCGACGGCGAGCGGATCATCACCAGCGAGCACACGCTGAGGATGGACCGCGTGCCCGCCTCCGTGGTCGTCCTGGGCGGCGGCGTGATCGGCGTCGAGCTGGCCAGCGTCTACCGCTCCTTCGGCGCCGAGGTCACGATCGTCGAGGCGCTGCCGCACCTGCTGCCGACCGAGGAGGAGTCCAGCTCCAAGCTGCTGGAGCGGGCCTTCCGCCGCCGCGGCATCAAGTACGAGCTCGGCGTCTTCTTCGACTCGGCCAAGACCACCGAGACCGGCGTCGTGGTCACCCTGGCCAACGGCAAGACCCTCGACGCCGAGATCCTGCTCGTCGCGGTCGGCCGCGGCGCGGTGTCGTCGGGCATGGGCTTCGAGGAGCAGGGCGTGGTCGTCGAGCGCGGCGCGGTCGTGGTCGACGAGCACTGCCAGACCTCCGTGCCGGGCGTCTACGCCATCGGCGACCTGATCCCCACGCTGCAGCTGGCCCACGCCGGGTTCGCCGAGGGCATCCTGGTGGCCGAGCAGGTCGCCGGGCTCAACCCGCCGCCGATCGACTACGCGGGCGTGCCGCGCATCACCTACTCCGACCCCGAGGTCGCCTCGGTCGGCATCACGTCGGCGCAGGCCGCGGAGCGCGGCATCGAGATCGTCGAGCAGGTCTACGACCTCGCGGGCAACCCCAAGAGCCAGATCCTCGGCACCTCCGGGGCGGTGAAGGTCATCGCCCAGAAGGACGGCCCGGTCGTCGGTGTCCACATGGTGGGCAGGCGCATCGGCGAGCTCGTCACGGAGGGCCAGCTGATCTACAACTGGGAGGCGCTGCCAGCAGAGGTCGCCCAGCTCATCCACGCACATCCGACCCAGTCCGAGGCAGTCGGTGAGGCGATGCTGGCCCTGGCCGGCAAGCCGTTGCACGTACACAACTAGTCCAGCCCTCGAGATCAGAACGCGAGAGAAGAATAACGATGCCGGTCTCCGTACAGATGCCCCAGCTCGGCGAGAGCGTGACCGAGGGCACGGTAACCCGTTGGCTGAAGAAGGAGGGCGAGCGCGTCGAGGCCGACGAGCCGCTCCTCGAGGTCTCGACCGACAAGGTCGACACCGAGATCCCGTCGCCTTCCGCGGGTGTGCTCACCAAGATCGTCGTGGCTGAGGACGAAACGGTCGAGGTCGGCGCAGAGCTCGCCATCATCGACGAGAACGCCCAGCCGGGCGCCGCCGCTCCGGCCCCGGAGGCTCCCGCCCCGGCGCCGCAGCCGGAGCCCGAGCCCGCCCCGGCTCCTCCGGTCTCCTCCATCCCGCAGCCGGCCCCGGCCCAGCCGGCGCC
>JABFVJ010000242.1 GCA_013362835.1 Nonomuraea sp.
GGGCTGCCGTTCGCCGTCGCGCCCGCGGCCCGGCTGGAGGAGCTGCGGCTCACGGCGCTCGCCGCCGCGATGGCCGCCGACCTCGCCAGGGGCGGCGGTCCCGGGCTCGTCGCCGAGCTGGAGGAGCTGGTCGCGGCCCACCGGCTGCGGGAGCCGTTCCACGCCCTGCTCGTACGGGCGCTGGCCGCGCAGGGGCGGCGGGGCGAGGCGCTGGAGGCGTACGAGCGGATCAGGACCGATCTGGCCGAGGAGCTGGGCGTGGATCCGGGGCCCGAGCTGCGCGCGGCGCATCTGGAGGCGTTGCGCGAGCCGGATCGGGTGCCGAGGAGCAACCTGCCGGCCCGGCTCACGAGCTTCGTCGGCCGTTCGGGCGACATTTCCAGACTTCGGGGGTTGCTGGGCGCGCCCGGCACCCGGCTGGTCACGCTCGTCGGCCCCGGTGGAGCGGGCAAGACCCGGCTGGCGCTGGAGGCGGCGGCTGGCCTCGACGTGCCCGACGGGGTGTGGCTGGTCGAGCTCGCCTCGGCCGCCGGGGTGCGGGCCGCCGTCGAGAGCGTGCTGAAGGTGACCGACGTGGTCAGGGCCCTGCGCGGCACCTCGCCCCTCATCGTGCTCGACAACTGCGAGCACGTGATCGAGGAGGCGGCCACGGTGGCGCGGTGGCTGCTGTCGGAGATCGCCGGCCTGCGCGTGCTCGCGACCAGCAGGGAGCCGCTGGACATCCCCGGCGAAACCCTCCACCAGGTGCTCCCGCTGCCCGAGGCCGCCGAGCTGTTCGCCGAGCGGGCCGCCGCCGCGCGGCCCGACCTGGAGGTGGGCGAGGCGGAGGCGGAGCTCATCTGCCGCGAGCTCGACGGCATCCCGCTGGCGATCGAGCTGGCCGCCGCCCGGCTGCGCACGATGCCGGTGTCCGTGCTGGTCGAGCAGCTGGGCGACCGGCTCGCCTTCCGTGGCGGCCGTACGTCGGAGCCGCGTCACCGTACGCTGCGGGACGTCATCGACTGGAGCTGGAACCTGCTGTCGGCGCGCGAGCGGGAGCTGTTGCGCGGGCTGACGGTCTTCTCTGGCGGCGCGACGTACGAGGCGGTCGCCCAGGTCTGCGGCGGCGATCCCGGCGACCTCGCCTCGCTGGTGGACAAGTCGCTCATCTCCGTCTCCGGCGACCGCTACACGATGCTGGAGACCATCAGGCAGTACGCCGCCGCCGACCTGCCCGAGCTCCGGCAGGCCCACGCCCGCTACTACACGCGGCTGGCCGAGACCGCCGAGCCCCACCTGCGTACGGGCGGGCAGCTCGCCTGGCTGGCCGTGCTGGACGCCGAGCAGGACAACCTGGACGCCGCGCTGCGCCACTCGGACGATCCGCTCAGGCTGATCCTGGCCCGGTTCTGGCCGTGGATCATGCGCGGGCGGCGGCGCGAGATGAGCGAGCAGGCGGCGGCCGTGCTGCGCCGGGTGGGCGACGTACCGCCTCCCGGGCGCGAGCTGGCGTACGGCCTGTGCAGGACGCTCGCGGGCGGCCCGCTCAGTCCGGCGGTTCTCGACTCCGACCACCCGGCCGCCCTCAACTTCTGGGCGATGAGCGGCGCCCAGCACCCGCCCGACGACGTCATCGAGCTCACCGAACGCTGCGTCGAACGCCTGCGCGGCCACCACGACCTGTGGACGAGGTCGGCCGCGCTGCTGGTCGGCGGCATCGTCCGGTTCGAGTACGGCTCGGTCGCCGGGGCCGAGGACCTGCTCGCCCCCGCGCTCGACGGCTTCCGCGAGACGGGTGACCGCTGGGGCCAGTGGGCCACGCTCTACTGGCTCTCGCTGGTCGCCGAGAACCGCGGTGACTTCGCCGCCGCGCTCGCCCTCGCCGAGGAGCCCGAACGCCTGGCCGCCGAGCTCGCCGGGCTGGACGCGCCGCTCGGCCCGATGACGTTCCTGCTGCGGCTCGGCCAGCTCAGGGCGCGGGCCGGCGAGCACGAGCAGGCCGCCGCCACGCTGGAGCGGGCCTGGCAGTCCGCTCTGCGGGCCGACGACGCGGTGACCAAGGCCAGGGTCCTGCACGCCAGGGCAGAGCTGGCCCGGCGTACCGGAGACGGGGACGAGGCGGCCCGGCTGCTCGCACGGGCGCTGCCGCTCGGCGGCACGGAGGCGCCCGCGCAGCTCAGGGCGTTCATGAACGTCGAGCTCGCGCGCGTGGCCGAGCCAGGACCGCCGCTGCGCAGGGCCCTGGAGCTGATGGAGACCTGCGGCGACAGGACGGCCCGCGCGACCGTGCTGGAAGGCGTGGCCGAGCACCTGCCACCGGGGGCGGCGGCCGAGCTGCTGGGGGCCGCCCGCGCGCTGCGCGGCGTCGACGGGTCCGCCGACCCGCATGTCGTCATCCTGTCCGGGCGTTGCCGGGCCGCTCTGGGCGCCGACGGCTTCCGCGAGGCCCTGGCCAGGGGCGCGGCGCTGCGGAGCCCCGAACGACACGCGCTCGGCCTACTGGCGCGGGAGCCGGGCAGTACGCAGCATGGGATAGGGCAACCTATGGTCTAGGGAGGGGCCGCGGAACCATCGACGATTCCCCTGGTGCGCGGCGGCCTGGATGAGGACAGAACACCTTCCGGTTTTGCGGCGAATGCGCCAGGGTTGTGGCAACTTTCCACCGCAATGTAAGGAGATCTGTGGCCAGTCCAAGCACGGTCGAGACCCGGGGCAGCGATTTCGCCCAACTAGCCCGCCAGATTTCCGACGCCGGTCTTCTCGACCGGCGTCCCGTCTATTACGCGGTGCGGCTGACAGTCGTCATCGCCGCGTTCCTCGGCTGCTGGGCGCTGTTCGCCTGGGTGGGCGACTCGTGGTGGCAGCTCCTCGTCGCGGTCGCGATGGCCGTGGTCTTCGCGCAGATCGGCTTCGTCTCCCACGACCTGGGCCACCGTCAGGTGTTCAGGACCAAGCGGCCGAGCGACGTCACCGGTCTCCTGCTCGGCAACCTCGGCATCGGGCTCGGCTGGGGCTGGTGGACCAGCAAGCACAACCGGCATCACGCCAACCCCAACCACGAGGACCACGACCCCGACGTCTCCCCCGCCGTCATCGTCTGGTCGACCGGCCAGGTGGAGCGCAGCAGCGGCCTGCCGCGGTTCGTCGCGAAGTATCAGGCGTTCCTGTTCTTCCCGCTGCTCACCCTGGAAGCCTGGCACCTGCACATCGCCAGCTTCAAGGCGCTGCTCGCGCCGTCGGCCAAGCGGCCGTGGATGGAGCTCGCGCTGCTGACCAGCCACGTCGTGCTCTACCTCGGCGCGGTCTTCACCGTGCTGCCGTTCGGCAAGGCCCTGGTGTTCCTGATCGTGCACCAAGCGCTGTTCGGCCTCTACCTGGGGTCCACGTTCGCGCCCAACCACAAGGGCATGCCCGTCCTGACCAAGGACGACAAGCTCGACTTCCTCCGCAAGCAGGTGCTGACCTCGCGCAACGTCAGAGGCGGCCTGTTCACGGACGTGGCGCTCGGCCAGCTCAACTACCAGATCGAGCACCACCTGTTCCCCAACATGCCCGCGCCCAACCTGCGCAAGGCCCAGCCCATCGTCGAGCGCTACTGCGCCGAGGTCGGCGTCGACTACCTCCAGACCGGGCTCGTCGACTCCTACGGCCAGGCTCTGCGCCACCTCCACGAGGTGGGCGCCCCGCTGCGGCGCTGACCCCTACCCCTCCTCTTCCGCGCGTCTTTGCAGGTCGGCGCGGCGCTGTTCGAGCTGGGCGATCAGCTCGGACTGCTCGTCGGCCTGGGCGATCATGGCCGAGATCTCCACCTGGTCGGTCGCGCCCATGTCTCCCACCTGGTCGCGTACGCTCTGGTTCTCGGCCTTCAACCGGGCCAGGTCCTCTTCGACCTGCCGGAGCTCATCCTTTGCGCTCATCCCGACCAACTACCCCGTCAGCTGGGCGACCATACAGAATGGGGAACATGGGCAGACCGCCGGCGAGCACCGTCGTGTCCCTCGTGGTGGTCGCCGTCGCGCTGACCGGCACGGCGGTCTCCGGGCTCGTCTCCGGCCGGGTCCCGAACGCCCTCGACCTGCTGCTGCCGATCGTGGCCTGCGGCGCGTTGCTGCTGCGACGGCGTCTCCCCGTCGCGTCGCTGGTCGTGATCGCGGTGTCCGTGGCCCTCTACTATCCGTTCGGGCGGCTCGACGGGCCTCTCATCGTCCTGGTGTTCGTCGCCCTCTACACGGCGGCCGACGAGGGCCGGCTGGTCGGGGCGATCACCGTCGGGGCCGCGGTGCTGCTCGCCATGGGCCTCGGCGAGGTCGGCGGGGTCCGGCACGTCGACGACAGCATGTTCGTCGCGATCACCGGCTGGGTGGTCGCGGCCATCGCCTTCGGCGGCGTCACCCGCAACCGGCGGGCCTACCTGCTGGAGGCCCAGCGGCGCGCCCTCGACGCCGAGCGCTCCAAGGAGGAGGAGGCCAGGCGGCGTGAGAGCGAGGAGCGGCTGCGCATCGCGAGGGAGCTCCACGACGTGCTCGGGCACAACATCTCCATGATCAACGTGCAGGCGTCGGCCGCGCTCCACGGGCTCGCCAGGCGCCCGGAGAAGGCCGAGGCGGCGCTGCGTACGATCAAGGACACCAGCAAGGAGACGCTGCGCGAGCTGCGCACCACGCTCGGGGTGCTGCGCCAGGTGGACGAGGACGCGCCGACCGCGCCGGCGGGCAGCCTCGCGCGGCTGCCCGACCTGGTCGGGGCGTCGGGGCTGGAGGTCCGCACCGAGCTGTCCGGGCCGCTCGACGGGGTGCCGACCGAGGTCGACCTGGCCGCCGCCCGCATCATCAGGGAGTCGCTGACGAACGTCTCCCGCCATTCCGGTACGAAGAAGGCAACCCTCTCGATCACCAATTCATCCGGACATATCGTGATTCGGGTGGAGGATGATGGTCCGGGCGCCACGTACACCGAGGGCAGCGGTTTCGGCCTGCAGGGCATGCGTAAGCGCGCCACCGCGCTCGGCGGCGACCTGGAGGCGGGCCCGCGTCCCGAGGGCGGCTTCCGCGTCGTCGCCCGCCTTCCGCTGAACGGAGCCAGATGATCCGCGTCCTGCTCGCCGACGACCAGACCCTGGTACGCGCCGGGTTCCGGTCGATACTCTCCGACGAGGACGACATCGAGGTCGTCGCCGAGGCCGGCACCGGAGCGGCGGCCGTCGCGGGGGCCCGCGAGCACCGGCCCGACGTGGTGCTCATGGACATCCGCATGCCGGAGCTCGACGGCCTGGAGGCCACCCGGCGCATCGCCGGCGACCCCGCGCTCGACGGCGTCAAGGTCATCATCCTGACCACGTTCGACCTCGACGACTACGTCTACGGCGCGTTGCGGGCGGGCGCGGGCGGGTTCCTCGTCAAGGACACCGAGCCGGCCGAGCTGATCCACGCGGTCAGGGTCGTGGCCAGGGGCGACGCGCTGATCTCGCCGTCGGTGACGCGGCGGCTGATCGCCGAGTTCGCCGGGCGGGTCAAGCGGCCCGAGCCCGGTCCCCGGCTCAACGCGCTCACCGAACGCGAACGCGAGGTCATGGGCCTGGTCGCCGCGGGCCTGTCCAACGACGAGATCGCCGCCCGGCTCGTCGTCAGTCCGGCCACGGCGAAGACGCACGTCAGCCGCATCATGACCAAGCTCGGCGTACGCGACAGGGCGCAGCTCGTCGTGATCGCGTACGAGGCAGGGATGATCACGCCGGGCTGGCTTACAACCTGAGGTGTACGTCCGGCGCGATCTTCGGCCCGGGGATGTACCCGAAAGTGCAGACCCGGGCATGACGCGGCGGAGGGTGCCGTACCAGCAAGCTTTCGGGCATGGACACCGTCGACCTCGCCCGCCTGCAGTTCGCGCTCACCGCCGGCGCGCACTTCCTGTTCGTCGCGCTGACGCTCGGCCTGGCGACGCTGGTGGCCGTCGTCCAGACCAGGGCCACGTTCAGCGGTAACCCCGTCCACCTGCGGATGACCAGGTTCTGGGGGCAGCTCTACATCATCAACTACGCGATGGGCATCGTCACCGGCCTGGTCATGGAGTTCCAGCTCGGCCTGTCGTGGAGCGGGCTGACCGAATACGCGGGCAACGTCTTCGGCGCCTCGCTGGCGATCGAGACCCTGGTGGCGTTCTTCGTCGAGTCCACCTTCCTGGGCCTGTGGATCTTCGGCTGGCAGCGGCTGAACCGGTGGGCCCATCTGGCGCTGATCTGGATCGTCACGCTGACCGCCTACGCGTCGGCCTTCTGGATCATGGTCTCCAACGGCTTCCTGCAGAACCCCGTCGGCCACACCGCCGACGGCGCGACGCTGCGGCTCACCGACTTCGGGGCGATGATCGCCAACCCGGCCGCGCAGATCGCGTTCTGGCACGTCGTGGGCGGCGCGATGATCGTCGGCGGGTTCTTCATGGCCGGGGTGAGCGCCTACCACCTGCGCCGGCGCACCTCCGAGCAGGACCTGTTCAGGAAGTCGTTGCGGATCGGGATCGGGGTGGCGCTGCCCGCCGCGTTCTTCACGGTGACGTTCGGCGGCCTCGGGTTCGACACCCTGCAGCCGTCCAAGAGCGCGGCCTGGACGGGCTCGGCCGAGCGGATGGCCGCGGTGCAGGCGGACATGGTCGCCCGGTTCGGGCCGGGCGACTACCTGCCGCCGACCGGGGTGGTGCAGGTGGCGGGGATCTCGATGATGGTCCTGTGGGTGGTGATGACCGTCGTGGCGGGGCTGAGCCTGCTGCTGATGTTCTTCCGCCCGGCCGTACGCGGGTTCCGGCTCTGGCACGGGCTGCTGACGCTGATGATCCCGGTGCCGTTCGTGACCATGCTCGCCGGGTGGACGTTCCGTGAGGTGGGGCGCCAGCCGTGGGCGGTCTACGGGTTGCTGAAGACGTCCGACGCCATGTCGCCGGTGACGGCGGGCCAGATGCGGCTGTCGGTGACGGCGTTCGTCTCGGTGTTCGCGGTGCTGATCGCCATCAACTCGTGGCTGCTGGCGCGGGCGGCCCGGCGCGGCCCGGCCGCCGTAACCCTCGGCGACCAACCAGCCGAAACCCCTTCCCCGGTCCCCGCCTTCTGAGCTCCCCGCCTTCCGAGCCCCCGCCTTCCGCGTTCCCTCCGCCTTGCTTTCCGTCCTGCCTTCTGAGGAATTGATCATGGAGATCTTCGTCCTGGCCTTCTTCGCGCTCGGCTATCTCGTGCTGGGTGGCGCCGACATCGGGGTCGGCATGGCGCTGCCCTATCTCGGCCGGTCGGCGGGTGAGCGGCGTGAGGTGATCGCGGCGATCGCGCCGTTCTTCCTGGGCAACGAGGTGTGGCTGGTGGCGGCGGGCGGGGTGCTCGCCGGGCTCTTCCCCGAGCTGGAGGGTCATCTGCTGAGCGGCAACTACGCGGTGGTCGTGGCGCTGCTCGTCTCCTGGGTGGTCAGGGACATGGGTCTGTGGCTGCGCGGGCGGGTGCCCGGGGCGCGGTGGGGGGCGTTCTGGGACGGCGGGATCGTGGCCGGGAGCTGGGGGCTGGCGCTGAGCTGGGGGCTGCTGCTCGGCGAGGTGCTGCTCGGCATCCGGGGGCCGTTCGTGGTGCTGCCCGCGCTGGTGGTGGCCGCGCTGTTCGCGGTGCACGGGCTGGCGTTCGCGGCGCTGCGGCTGCGCGGAGGGCTGCGGGAGCGGGCCGGGGTGTTGTCGGGAGGCGCGGGCGAGGCGCGCACGTACGCGCTGACGGCCTGCGGGCTGATGGCCGTGGGGGTGCTGGCCGGGCTGCGGCTGCCGCTGGCGGCCGGGTCGTCGGGGGCGTTGCTGGCGCCGGTGATCCTCGTCCTGATCCCGCTGCTGGTGGCCGCGCAGGGGTGGGTGTGGTGGACGTTCCGCCACCGCGTGACGGGCCCGTCCTACCTGTGACCCACTACCTGTGACCCACTACCTGCGACCCGCGCCAGGCGGACACCCGGGAGCGCCCACCTGTCCGGGACGAAAAGGGCGAAGCTCCACCCGCAAGGAGCGGAGCTGGGCCCTGGCCGGGTTAGAAGAGGGGGGTGCCGTCGCGGGTCAGTTTCCAGTTGGCGGCGGCGAAGTCGGCGGGGTTGATCGTGCCCTTGGCGGTGGCGTACTCGATCAGCGCCTGGCGGATCTCCACCTGCGCGTTGTACAGCACGGGAGCGGAGGTGACGTGCGGGAAGCCGCCGCCGCCCGACTGGCGGTAGTTGTTGATCGCGACCACGAACTCCTTGTCGGCCGGGATCGGGGCGCCCTCGAAGGTCAGGTTGGCGATCCGCTGGCCGGCCGGCTTGGCCACGTCGACGTCGTACGACACGCCCGAGAGCTGGTCGTAGTTGTAGTCCGGGGTGTTGTTCGCGTTCGTCAGCTTGGCCACGTCGACGGGGTCGCCCGGGTTGAGCTGGTTGAAATACCGCGCCGAGTACTCCAGGTAGTCCTTGATCTGGGCCCCGGTCAGCTTGATGGCCAGCAGCGTGTTGTCGTAGACGTACAGACCGGCCACGTCCCTGACGCGTACGTCACCGGCGGGGAAGACGGCGGTGCGGCTGAACGGCGCGGCGATGGACAGCACCGGCAGCGTGTTGCCCGGCAGGGCCGCCTTCACGGTCTCGGTCTGCACCTGCTGGATGTAGTCGAGGATCGGCGTGTCCTTGTACGGCGACTCGGCCGCCGACAGCTCCTCGGCCGACTTGGCGACGACCTTGTTGACGTAGCCGACGGTGGTGTCGTGCTGCGGCTTGAGCAGCGCGACGATCTTCGGGTCCTCCTCGACCGTGTTCGTGTTGAGCGTGGTGGAGGACTTCCCGGTGACGACCCACCTGCCGCGCTGCTTGGTGAGCGTGAAGTCGAGCTGCGACAGGCGCTGGCCCCACTTGCCCGGCTCGGTCAGCAACACCTGCTGCCCGGTGGCCTTGTTGGTCACGAAGCGCTGGGCGACCTCGTTGTGCGCGTGCCCGAACAGCACCGCGTCGATGCCCGGCACCTGCTCGGCGACCATCGCGGAGGCGTTCTCGACCGGGAGGTCGGTGCCGTAGGAGGACATGCCGCTGTCGCCCGCGTGCGCGGTCACGACGACCACGTCGGCGCCGAGGCCGCGGATGACCGGCACCCACCGCTTGGCCGAGTCGACCAGGTCGGTGAAGCGCAGTTTGCCCTCGACGTTCGCCTTGTCCCAGATGGCCACGCCCGGGTTGGTCAGGCCGAGCACGCCGACCTTGATCGGCTTCTCCCCCTTGACCTTCATGGTCTTGATCACGAACGGCTTGTACGCCGGCAGGCCGCTCTTGTCGTAGACCGCGTTCGCGCCGAGCACCGGGGCCTTCATCTGCTTGATCCAGGTGGCCAGCAGCGGCAGACCGTAGTTGAACTCGTGGTTCCCCAGCGTGACGGCGTCGTACCCGATGGCGTTCATGGCCTTGGCCATGGGGTGGGTCTGCCCGGTCTCGGTGATGGGCTCCACCTTGGCGTAGTAGTACGCGAGGGGCGTGCCCTGGATGGTGTCACCGGAGTCGAACAGCAGCGTGTGGTCGGCGCCGCGCTCGGCCCTGATCTTGTTGACCAGCGACGAGACCTTGGCCAGGCCGATGCTGTTGCCCTGCTTGTCGGAGTAGGCGACGTCCTTGAAGTAGTCCCAGTTCAGGGCGTTGCTGTGGATGTCCGACGTCCCCATCACGGTGACGGTGACGCTCTTGCCGCCGCTCGCCTGGGCGGGGGGCGCCACCAGGGCCAGCGCGGTCAGCGCCAGGACCCCGGTGACGGCGAGCTTCTTGGTCTGCATGTGCCTGGAGAGTAATCGGGACAAATTACTCGTTGGTTACGAAATCGCGGATCAAGGCTGTCACCTCGTCGGGGCGTTCGTGCAGGACCACGTGGCCGCTGTCCAGCTCGGCGTACTGGCTGCCGGGCAGCGCGGCGTGCAGGGCGCGGGCGTGCTCGACCGGGACGAGGTGATCCTGCGCGCAGCCGATGACCAGGGTGGGCGCGGTGATCTTCGGCAGCAGGTCGCGGATATCGACCCTGAGGTCCAGCTCGATCTGGCGTACGGTGCCGGGCGGCGCCTCGCCCGCCAGCAGGCCCTTGAGGCCCTCCTCGCCCAGGCCGCCGACGAACGCCGGGCTGAACCCGACCAGCGGGCCGTAGGCCGCGAAGCTCTCGGGGTCGGTGGCCGCGAGCCGGGCCCAGGTCCGGAGACCGAGCCGGAGACGCGGATCGTCCGCGTGCGTCCATCCGGCGATCAGCACGAGCCGCCTGACCAGCTCGGGACGCCGGGCCGCGAGCCCCGCCGCCACCACGGCCCCCAGCGAGAAGCCGACCAGGTCGGACGGGCCGCCTTCCGGGAAGGTGGCGGCGACCTGGTCGATCAGCAGGTCGAGGGTGAGGTCGCCGCCAGGGTCGGCGGTCGCGCCGCTGCCGGCGTAGTCGGGGGTGATCACCGTGCGGAGGTCGGTGAGACGCGGCACGAGGTGGGCGTAGTTGGTGACGGCGTCGCCGCCGGTGCCGTGCACCATCACCAGGCCGGGGCCGGCGCCCGCCCGCCGGAAGTGGACGGGACCGCCGTCGTGGCTGACCGAGGGCATGACGTGCTCCTGGAAGTGGGGTCGCGGACAGGGAGCGGCGGCTAGAGGTTGCCGCCGCCGGTGGCGTCGATGGTGGTGCCGGTGACGAAGCTCGCCTCGGGTGAGGCGGCGAAGGCGACCACGTTCGCGATCTCGTCCGTACGGCCGATGCGGTTGAGGGCGTGCCGGCTCGCCGCGTACGCGTGGGCCTGCGGGTCGTTCAGCCAGGCCGCGTTGACGTCGGTGTCGATGATGCCCGGCGCCACGTTGTTGACCGTGATGCCCCTCGGCCCGAGCTCCTTGGCCAGCGCCAGGGTGAACACCTGCACCGCGCCCTTGGTCATCGCGTACGCGATGCCTTCGGGGAAGGCGATGCGGGCCACGCCGGAGGTGATGTTGACGATCCTGCCGCCGTCCGGGATGAGCGGCAGCACCTGCTGGGTGAGGAAGAACAGCCCCTTGACGTTGACCGCGAACACCCGGTCGTAGGCCGCCTCCGTCTCCTCGGCAAGGGGCTTGGACATGCCGATGCCCGCGTTGTTGACCAGCACGTCGAGCACGTCCGTCTCGGCGGCCACCCGTTCCGCGAGGCGGGTCACGTCGCCCGGCACGCCGAGGTCGGCCCGTACGGCGACCGCGTGCTCCCCGATCAGGCCGACGACCTCGGCGGCGGCGGCCTCGTTCCCGGCGTAGTGGACGATCACCCGGAACCCGTCCTTGGCCAGGCGCAACGCGACAGCCCGCCCGATCCCCCTGCCGGCACCCGTGACCAGGGCAGTCCTCATCACTCACCATCTTTCTGTAGCGATCGATACAGAAACCATAACATAGCGATCGCTATAGAATGAACGCATGGCACGGCAGCGGGCATTCGACAGGGACGCGGCGCTGGAGAGCGCGCTGCGCGCTTTCTGGCGGCACGGCTACGAGGCGACCTCGATCGCCGAGCTGACCGCCGCCATGGGCATCAGGCCCCCCAGCCTGTACGCGGCCTTCGGCGACAAACGACGCCTGTTCGAGGAGGCCGTACACCGCTACCAGGAGACCTACGGCGCCTTCACCACCAGGGCGCTGACCGAGGAGCCCACCGGCCGGAGGGCGATCGAGCGTGTGCTGCGCGAGTCCGCCGCCGAGTACGCCGGCGCCGACCACCCGTCCGGGTGCCTGATCATCTCGGCCGCGGTGAACTGCGGGCCCGAGTCCGCCGAGGTGGAGGAGCTGTTGCGCGGCTTCAGGGAGGAGGCCAAGGCGGCGCTCAGGCGGCGCATCGACGACGACGTACGGGCCGGGCGGCTCGCGCCGGACACCGACGCCGATGCCCTGGCCACCTACTTCGCCGCGGTGATCCAGGGCATGTCCACGCAGTCACGCGACGGCGCCTCCCACGCGCGCCTGCTGGCCGTCGCGGAGCTGGCCATGACCGCCTACCCCGCTACTGCGACATGACGGAGGCGTCCTCCGGGGGCAGGTCGGGCGGCGACGCGCGGAACCAGCGGCAGCCGTGCGGGTCCAACGGGACCTTCACCGAGCCGTCGTCGGAGACCTTCAGCGTGCCGTCCACCAGCAGGTCCGTGAGGTAGCAGTGGGCGAGGCCGTCCAGCGCCAGGTCCACGTCCCGCGCCGTGTCGCACAGGTTGTGCACGACCACGACCGTGGCGCCGTCGGCGTCGCAGCGGTGGGCGAACACCGCGTCCTCGCCGGTCTCCAGCACGGTGTACTCGCCCCAGGCCAGCTCCGGGCACTCGCGGTAACGCTCGATGAGGAGCTGGAACCAGCGCAGCAGCGAGTCGGTGTCCCGCTTCTGGTCGGCCACGTTCACCCGGTCGGGGGCGAAGGAGCCCTCGGGGACCTCGCGGACCGTCTCCTCCGCCTGGCTGAAGCCGCCGTCCTCGGACCACTGCATGGGGATGCGGACGGCCATCCGGCCCTCCTCGTCGAGGTTCTCCCCCATGCCGATCTCCTCGCCGTAGAAGATCACGGGCGTGCCGGGCAGGGAGAACAGCAGGCTGTAGGCCATCTTGACCCGCCGCAGGTCGCCGCCGAGCATCGTCGGCAGGCGTCTGCGCAGCCCGCGGCCGAAGATCTGCATGTCCTTACGGGGCCCGAACGCCTCGAAGACCTCCTGCCGTTCCTCGTCGGTGAGCTTGTCGAGGGTCAGCTCGTCGTGGTTGCGGAGGAACATCGCCCACTGGGAGTCCTTGGGGGGACGGGGACGTTCCTGTAAGGCGTTCATCAGGGGACGGGCGTTGTTGCGGGCCAGGGACAGCCAGGTGTTCTGCATGCTGATGAAGTCGAAGCACATGGTGACCTGGTCGCCGAGTCCTTCGCCGAAGTACCGCAGCAGGTCCTTGTAGGGGACGTTGACCTCGCCCAGCAGGATCGAGCCGCCCTTGCGCCTGGTCATGAAGGCCCGCAGGTCGGCCAGGAACTCGTGCGGGTTGGCCAGCTTGGGGTTGACGTTCTCGATGAGGAACGGCACCGCGTCCACGCGGAAGCCCGACAGGCCGAGCTCCATCCAGAAGCCGAGAATGCGGGTGATCTCGTCCCTGACCTCGGGGTTGCCGACGTTCAGGTCAGGCTGGTGCCGGTAGAAGCTGTGCAGGTAGTACTGGCCGCTGCCCTCGTCGTACTCCCAGATGGAGTCCTCCTTGTCGGGGAAGACCACCTGCTTGGGGTCGTCGGGCTCGGGGGTGTCGGACCAGACGTACCAGTCGCGCATCGGGGAGTCCTTGCTGCTGCGCGCCTCCTGGAACCAGGGATGCTGGTCGGAGGTGTGGTTGACGACCAGGTCGGCGATGACCCGCAGGCCCCGGTCGTTCGCGGTCCGCATGAACTCCACGAAGTCGCCCAGGGTGCCCAGTCGTGGATCGATGCTGTAGAAGTCCGTGATGTCGTATCCGTCGTCCCGGTTCGGGGTGGGGAAGAACGGCATCAGCCAGAGGCAGGTCACCCCTAGCCCGGCCAGGTAGTCGATCTGCTGCGTCAACCCGCGGAAGTCGCCCACGCCGTCGTCGTTACCGTCCTTGAACGTCTCCACGTCCAGGCAGTACACGACGGCGTTCTTCCACCAGACGTCGGAGGTGTACGTCAGTCGCATGGCGCCCGTGCTACCCGGATCGCCCGGACAAATGCCCCGAAAGTGGCCACCATCCTGAAGTCACGGTCAGCCGCGTGCCGCGACGGCCTCGCGGACCATGGGGACGATCTCCCTGGCCCACCGCCCGGTGGCGACGTCGGCGGTCGCCTCGTCCGGCGGGAAGTACACGAATCCGGACGCGCCGTGCTCCAGCACCGCCCCGGTGAGCTCCTCGGCCCACTGCTCGGGCGAACCGCCGATCCACCGGCCGTCGCGGTCGCGCGTGTCGGCCAGGGGCGCGGACGTGATCACCCCCGGCAGGTTGTAGATCGTGGCGACGTCGCGGGGGTCGCGGCCCGCGTCGGCGGCGGCCTGGTCGATGACCGGGCGCGAGCTCCGGTAGCGGGGGCTGAGCCAGTCGGCGGCGTGCCCGGGGATCCATCCGTCGGCCAGCCTCCCGGTGACGGCCAGCGACTTCGGCCCCACCGACCCGGTCCACACGGGAGGAGCCGGGACCGGCGCCGGCTCAAGCCCGTCCACCTGGTAGAACTCCCCCTCGAACGTCACCGGCTCACCGCCTCCCGACAGCGCCCTGACCAGGGTGATCGCCTCCGCGAGCGCGCGCACCGCCGCGCCCGGGCCCAGCCGGGGCACGCCCAGCCTGGCGATGTCGTCCCACAGGCCGCCCGCGCCGAGCCCGAGCACGACGCGGCCCCCGGACAGCGCCGACAGGGACGTGACCGTACGGGCCAGCATGGGCGCGGGACGGCTCGGCAGGTTCGTCACGCTCACCAGGCCCGCGATGTTCTCGGTGCCGCCGAGAGACATGCCCACGATGGAGTAGGCGTCGAGGCGGCCGCCGAAATAGGGATGGTCGGAGACCGTGAACAGATCGAGCCCGTCCCGGTCCGCCTGCCCCGCGAGCCGCAACGTGTCCCTGGCCGCGCCGACCGCCGTCGAGATCCCCGCACCGAACATCACCTTCATGCGTCTCTCCGTCCTCGCAATAGTTCGGGAAGCGAACTGTTCATGATAAACTGATCGAATGGCCAAGCCCGAGGAGCACCTGGGGGTCGTGTCCGCCCTGGTGCGGTCGACCTTCCTGGTCAACGCCGTCTACACCGAGGCCGCCCGCGAGTTCGGCCTGACCTCGCAGCAGGGTCAGCTGCTCTGCGTGCTGATGGCGCAGCCGTACGGGATGAGCGAGCTGGGCGGCATGTTGCGCCTGGCCAAGTCGAGTCTCACCGAGCTGGTCGACCGCACCGCGCAGCGCGGCATGGTGCGCCGCGAGCCCAACCCCAAGGACCGGCGCGCGGTCCAGGTCACGCTCACCGAGCAGGGCGCCAAGCTGGCCGAGGAGTTCTACACCGAGGCCTGCCGCCGCATCGACGAGCTCCCCGCCGGCCTCGGCGACGCCGAGCGCGCCACCCTCGCCGACCTGCTCTCCCGGGTGGTGCACGACAACAACGCCCCGACGGTCTTCATCGAACGCAACGACGCGACCCTCTGAACGGCCTCGTCGAACCGGCGACCCGAGCGGCCCTCAGGCCGCCGCCGAGAGGTCGCAGGCGATCCCGAACAGCTCCGCGAACCGTCCGGTGAACAGGTCGCGCCCCTTGTAGTCGGCGACCGCCTCCGCCGCCAGCACGATCGGCCCGTCGGGCGAGGGCAGCTGGCCGACGCCGCCTTCGGGCCCGAGCGGGAGCAGCACGAACGGCAGCGGCGACGGCCGGTGGACGGCGGTGGGCCGCTCGCCGCGCACCTGCGCCAGGACGTTCTCGGCCACGACCTCGGCGTGCCGCATCGCGTTCCCGGCCATCTTGGCCTCGGCGAGGTCGGTGATGTCGCCGATCGCGTACACGTGCTCGTGGCCCTCGACGTTGAGCGTCTCCGTGACGCGTACGTGCCCGGCGGGCGTACGGGCCTCCTCCAGGTCCCCGGCGAGATACCCGGTGTCGACCCTGACGCCGTAGGCGCGGAACCAGATGTCGGCGGCGAGCTCCCCCGCCGTGGACCCCACCGTGAACGCCCCGGCGCGCCCCGGCTCGACCGGCGGCAGCGCGTCCAGCGCCGTGCCGAGCAGGACCTCCACCCCGAGCCCGTCGAGCTGCCGCGCCAGCTCCTCCCGCACCTCCGCCTCGAACCCCGGAAGCAGCTCCGCCCCCGGATCGACGATCGTGACCCGCTTGCCCGGCCACACCGCCTTGATCTCCCCCGCCAGCTCCAGCCCGACCGGCCCCGCCCCCGCGATCAGCACCCGTCCGGCCCGCGCCAGCTCACCGTGCACGTCCCGGACCCGCTCCCGCGCCTCAACCGTCCGGTCCCCCTCGAACTTGAACGGCGAGGGATACCCCGACCCGGTCGCCAGCACGAGGTGGTCGGCCTCGATCCGCTCCCCGGACGCCAGCACCACCCCGCGCGAGTCGACCGCCACCGCCCGCTCCCGGACCACCCGGCCGCGCTCCAGCAACCGGTCATAGGGGAAGAACATCTTCTCCGCCCACTCGGGCCGGGCGAGCGCGCGCATCGCGACCGCGTTCTGCACGAACGCGTCCTTGGGCTCGACGAGGACGACGTCCGCGTCCCGATCCAGCGCCTTGGCGGCAGCCGCGCCCCCGTAACCCCCACCGATGATCGCCACTGTACGGCTCATGACGCACCCCTTCATTGTCGTTCGGCATACGAACCATATTAGTTCGTATCCCGAACCGCAAGTCTCAGTGGCAGCTCACGGGAGGCGACGCGGGCAGGGAGATCGGCTGCTGCCGCCGGTACTGTTCGAGGTCGACGAGGTTCCCGTTGATCGCGTCGCGCCTCTGGAGCTCCGCCCAGTACGCCGGGTCGAGGAAGATCGCGGGGTTCCACAGCGGCTGCGTCAGGTCCGTCAGCTGCCCCAGGTACAACACGGCGTCGGCCAGCTTCCCCAAGGGGACGCCGCACAGCCGCGGCGCGTCCATGAACGGCCCCGCGTCGGCGGATTCCAGCCAGGTGCCCCGGCACGGGATCACGGTGCGCCGTGGACAGGTCGCCAGGCGGGGATGGCTGCCGGCCACGATCACGTGGACGCGCCGGCCGGTCCGTTCCTCGATCAGCGGGACTGCGTGGTCGGCGTTCTGTCCCGGCTCCGGCGAGTGCATCACGTGCCCGCTGCCGTAGAAGATCAGTGCCCGGCGCTTCCTGGCGAGCACTTCCCGTTCCACCACTGAGGCCATGTGGGTGTCACGTTGGCCTAGGAAGACGTCCACCTGGTCCTGGGTGGTGATGCGGGACCAGTCGATCGGCGGGTCACCGAGCAGCACCCGGATCCTGCGTTCCGCGGGCAGCGTCCAGTTGACGGCGCGGACCGTACGGAAGAACTGCTCACGGATCGGCTGGTCGCCGGTGGCGCCGGGCGACTGCGTGGTGTTCCGCCAGACCTGCCGCAGCACGTGGTCCTCCACCGCCGCGCCGGCGACGAACCGGTCCACGATCGGCTGGTACAGCGCGTTGCCGAACTCGACGACGATGTCGTCGACCACTCTCGGCAGGCGCGGATCCGCGAGCAGCAGCTGCTGGGCGTCACCGTGCTCCTGCTGACCGTGCGACTCGCCGATCGCGACGAGCCGGTGGCGTTCGAAGGCCGCGAGCACCGCCTGGGTGAGGCCC
>JABFVJ010000106.1 GCA_013362835.1 Nonomuraea sp.
GCCCGCGCGCTCGGCATCGCCCCGCGCGTCCTGGTGCTGGACGAGGCCGTCGCCGCGCTCGACGTCTCGATCCAGGCCCAGATCCTCACCCTGCTCGACGAGCTGCGCAAGGACACCGGCATCTCGTACGTGTTCGTCAGCCACGACCTCGCGGTCGTCCGCTACATCGCCGACACGGCGGTCGTCATGCGGCACGGCCGGATCGTCGAACGCGGCGAGACCGAGCGGATCCTGCGCAGCCCCCGGCATCCCTACACCCGGCTGCTGCTCGACTCGATCCCGTCGCCCGGCTGGGACCTCGACCGGGTGGCCGCCGACCGCCGCGCACTCGACCAGCTCTCATCCAACGGAGACCCCACGTGCTGACCATCACGCAGGTAGGACCGGCCGGCGTGCCGGACGACGCCGTCCAGGTCATGATCCCCATGCGGGACGCGACCCGGCTCGCCGCCGACCTCTACCTCGCAGGCCCGCCCGACCCGCGCCCCGCCGTGCTGGTCCGGCTCCCGTACGACAAGGACGGCACGTACTGCTTCATGCCGGTGATCGCCCGCTACTTCCTGGCCCACGGCTACCACGTCGTCGTCCAGGACGTACGGGGCAAGTACCGGTCGGAGGGGGCCACCGAGTTCGCCGTCCACGAGCCCGACGACGGCCACGACACGATCGCGTGGGTGGCCGGGCAGCCCTGGTGCGACGGCCGGGTCGTCATGTGGGGCGACTCCTACTACGGCTACACCGCCGTCGCCGCCGCGATCAGCGCCCACCCCGCGCTCAGGGCGATCGCGCCGCGCGTCACCGGCTCCCAGCTCTCGACCGTCCTGGAGCACGGCGACGGCACCTCCGACGTCGAGCAGACGGCACGCAAGATGTACTTCGCCTCCCACTACGTGGACGCCGACCGCTACGAATGGGAGCCCGCCTGGGACACGCGCCCGCTGCGGGCCGCGTTCGAGGAGTTCTTCCGGCGGCTCGGCAGGCGGTCGGCCAACTTCGACGCCGAGTTCGAGGGGACGTCCGGGTTCGTGCCGCAGCCGGTGAAGGCGCTGCTCGAAAGCCCGCCCGTACCGGCTCTGTACACGATCGGGTGGTTCGACAACTGCGCCGTCTGGTCCTGGCACGACGTACGGGCCCTGTCGCGGCACCCCGCCTGGAACGACCGGCTCCGCCTCCGGCTCGAAGCCATCGACCACGAGAACTACTGGCTCGGCCACGCCCCCGTCGGCCCGGACGACGACCACGCCGCCGACCCCGCCGCCCTCGACCGCATGCTGCCCCGCTACCTCGACCCCGCGATCGAGTTCTTCGACGCCGTGCTCGCCGGCGACCTGGCGGCGCTGCCCCGCGTACGGTACGAGGTCTGCCACGGCGAGTGGCGCACCAGCGCGGAGTGGCCGCCGCCCGAGTCGTCCGACCTGGAGTTCTTCCTGGCGCCGGACGCCTCGCTGACCTCGTCGCCGCCGGCCGGGGGGCTGCTCCAGTGGACCCACGACCCCTCCGACCCGGTCCCGTCGGCCGGGGCGAACCCGTTCGCGGCCCTGTTCGACCGCTCGGACCTGAGCGCGGCGGGGGAACGCGCGGACGTGCTGCGCTTCACCGGTCCCGCCGCGCCCGGCGACCTCGACCTGATCGGCGCTGTGACGCTGACGCTGCGGCTGACGGCCCCGGCGGGCGCGCACGTCCACACCCGGCTGCTCGACGTGGCGCCCGGCGGCGCGGCCCACCTGGTCGCCGAGGGCCGCGTACGGCTCGACGTCCCGGCGGCGGGGGAGCCGGTCGTCGTCGACCTGCACGGCGTCGCCTACCGGCTGCGGGCCGGGCACCGGCTCGCGCTCGACCTGATGAGCAGCGACTTCCCCCACTACGTCCCGGAAGGCGCCGCCGGGGCCGACCCGTGGACGAGCCTGCCCGGCGACCCCGTCACCCGGGTCGTCACCCTGGGCGGCGCCCACCCCTCCTGCCTGCGCGTCGGGCACTGGCAGCCCGACGACCTGCGTAACGCCTGATTCTTGGAGCCCTCATGTCCTTCCCCGCACTGACCTTCGCGTTCGAGATCCAGGCCCACCTCTCGCCCACCCTGCACGTGGGCCACGGCGAGGGCGAGAAGACCGAGTTCACCCCGATCATCGGCGGCACCGTGGACGGGCCCATGCTGCGCGGAACCGTCCTGCCCGGCGGCGGCGACTGGTCGAACACCCGTGGCCGCGTCTGCGAGCTCGACGCCCGCTACCTGATCCGGGCCGACGACGGCGCGGTCATCGACATCGTCAACCGCGGCTACTACCACGAGGAGGCCGACTGCCCCGACCAGTTCGACGGCGACCTCCAGGTGGGCCGGGCCGGCGTCTACTACCGCACCTCGCCGGCCTTCCGCACCGACGCGCCCGCGCACCTGTGGCTCACCCGCACCGTCTTCGCCGGCCTGGCCCGCGAGGCCGGCGAAGGCGTCGTCGCCATCCGCATGTACGCCCTGACCTGAGCCCCCGCGATCAGGACTTGCGGCCGACGCCCGCGTAGTAGACGGCCTCGCGGTCGGCGTACAACGTCTCGGGCGTCGGACGCCAGCGCGGCAGCGGGACCACGCCCGGCTCCAGCAGCTCCAGCCCGTCGAAGAAGCTCGTCACCTCTTCAAGGGTGCGCAGGGTCATGGGCGCGCCGCCGCTCTCGTTCCACTGGCGTACGCCCTCTTCGAGCTGCCTGCCGACGAGGCCGTGGGAGATGGCGAGGTGGCTGCCCGGCGCCATCGGGGCCAGCAGCTGCGCGATGATCTCCCTGGCCTCGCCGGTGCCGGGCAGGAAGTCGACGACGCCGAGCAGCGTCAGCCCGACCGGCCGGTCGAAGTCGAGGAACTCGCCGGCCGCCGCGAGGATCTTGCCGGGTTCGCGCAGGTCGGCGTCGATGAACGCGGTCGTGCCCTCGGGCGCCGCGCGCAGCAGCGCCCGCGCGTGGGCGAGGACCATGGGGTCGTTGTCGACGTACACGACGTGGCTGTCGGGGGCCACCGCCTGGGCGACCTGGTGGGTGTTGTTCGCGGTGGGGATGCCGGTGCCGATGTCCAGGAACTGGCGGATCCCCGCCTCCCCCGCCATGTGCCGCACCGCCCGGCCGAGGAACTCCCTGTTCGTACGCGCCAGCACCGGCAGGTCGGGAACGGCGGCGAGAATCTGCTCGCTCACGATCCGGTCGATCTCGTAGTTGTCCTTGCCGCCGAGCCACAGGTCGTAAATACGGGCGGGGCTCGGCACATCGGTGTTCAACGAACGGTCGGTCATCGGGTCGGCCTTCCCGGACGAAGGGGGAATATGTGGAGATCGTAACCCCAAGATCGCCGACGAGGAGGGCCTTCCGTATACGCCCCGGTCAGCGGTAGCCGGTCGCGTCGGCGGGCTTGCCCGGGTCCTGGACTTCGACCAGGTAGCGCCAGCAGTCCGGTTGTGAGCCGTCCACGTCGGTGAAGCCGTACTCGCGGGCGAGTTCCCCGCTGGAGAGGGACCGGCCGGTCCAGCGCAGGACGTCCGGGTCGGTGGCCAGGGCGGCGACCGCCCGCCCGACGTACCGGGGGCTCTCGGAGATCACGAAGTGGGGTTCGCGGGCGGTGGCCGCACGCCAGTTCTCCTCCGTCACCCCGAACAGGTCGAGCATCAGCTCCGACCTGAGCCAGCCGGGCGTCAACGTCACCGCCGCGCACCCGTACGGCCGCAGCTCGTGCGCCTGCGCGTAACCGAGCCGGATCACCGCGCTCTTGGCCTGGTCGTAGAAGAAGGAGACGCGGTAGTTGTGATCGTTGTACTCCTTCGTCCCGTCGGTCATCTCGACCACCAGCCCGCCGGGCCGCCTGATCAGCAGGGGGAGCGCGTAGTGGCTGGTGATGACGTGCGTGTCGACGGCGAGCCGGAGCAGCCGCAGCCCGGCGTCGAGGTCGTGCTCCCACAGCGGCGTGTCCCACTGGGCCAGGTGCTCGCCGCCCCAGATGTCGTTGACCAGCACGTCCAGCCGTCCGTGGTCGCGCTCGATCCGTTCGACCAGGGCACGCACCTGCTCGTGCTCCAGATGGTCGACCCGGACGGCGATGCCCTCGCCCCCGGCCTCGGTCACCAGGGCCGCGGTCTCCTCGATGGTCTCGGGCCGCCCGGACTCCGACCGGCTCTCGCGGGTGGTGCGGCCGGTCACGTACACGGTCGCCCCCGCCGCGCCGAGCTC
>JABFVJ010000470.1 GCA_013362835.1 Nonomuraea sp.
GCGTCCGTTGATGAACACGACGCGGTTGCGCGGGTCGGTGGAGTCGAGCGCGGCGCCCTCGTTGAGTGCCGTCTCGACGAGCTGCCCGGGCACCTTGCCGCGGGAGGAGCCGTTGAGCGCGAGCCGCGGCGGCGAGTAGTCGAGGATGCGGCCGCCGCCGACCCGCGGGATGCCTCCTTGCAGGTGGTAGTTGAGCACGCTCACGTAGTTGGGCTTGCAGTTGACGGTCTCGAATCCGCCGTGCTCCAGGCCGAGGGTGTGGCCCAGCTCGTGCAGCAGCGTCCCGCCGTCGTGGTTGTATTCGACGAAGGACCGGTTGTCGGTGCTCGCCTGCCCGCCGTTGGTGCACGAGGCGGCCTTGGAGGTGCTGATCGCGTAGCGGAAGACGCCCCGCCGTACGGCCGCGAAGTTGGCGGTGTTGCGGGCCGCCGCCCGGAACGTGCCGTCGACGCCGCAGTTGTTCAGCGCGGCGACGATACCTCCGCCGCCGAGGTTGTCGCCCACCAGGCAGGTCCGGTCACCGGTGTCGGTGGCCGCGCACATCGTGCCCGACGGGTCCTCGGCGTTGCCGTCCAAGTACGTGCAGTCGCCGTCGGCGCCGTCGATCCAGCCGTCGCCGCCGTTGTCGATGCCGTCCGCGCAGGTGCCGGTCGCCGCGCCCTTACGCGCGGTCGTGTCGACCAGCGGCCCGGTGTCCACCCACAGATGGATGCCGTCGAACCCGTCCGGGTTCGACACCGGCGCCGCGTTCATGGCCGCCTTCATGGCCAGGATGTCGGCCTTGGCCGGTTGTTGCCCGGTGGTGTGGTCGAGTTCGAGGAAGATGTCCTTGTGCCGCGGGTTGGCGCCGAACGCCGGCAGGTCGAGCGCCATCGAGCCGTCGAGATTGCGGATCCCGTTGATCTCGGCCAGGTCGCTCAGCCCGTCGCCGTCGCTGTCGCTGCTGCTGGACACCGTGGAGGAGACGGTGAACCCGATCCGGGTCGCCGCGCCGTCGTTGACGTCGGGGAAGTCGGCGTCGCCGTCGCCCGTCGCGCAGCTCTGGCCCACCGGGGTCGTGCCGCGCAGGCACGGGACGTTCCAGGTGAGGTCGTCGGAGGAGGTCCATCGATTGGTGACGATGTCGTAGCTGAGGTCGACGTCGACGTTGCGGTCCTTGGGGCTGACGTCCACGTGGTCGTCGCCGCCGTTGCCGCCGCTGTCGTAGTCCCAGATCTGGATCACGACGGGGACGGTGGTGTTGTTGCCCGACAGGGTCACGTTCTTGGAGAAGACCCAGCCGTTCGGCGCTTCCGGGGTGCCTTTCGGCTCGAATTCGTCGTCCTCGATGCGCGGGCTGCGCGGGAAGGTCTCGCCGTCGATGCTGACGACCGAATAGAAGTCGCCGGTTCCGTCCGGGCTCTCGATCTGCTTGAGATAGTCCACGCTCACCGTGACCGTCACGCTCGTGTCCGCACTGGCCGGGCTGCTGAACGCCACCATCGACGTGAGGAGGACCGCCGTGGCGGCGCCCGCGGCCGTCCATCGCCTTCGTCGTGACGGGACCTTCCAGATCTTCCACGGGGGCAGGAAACGACCCATGACTGTTCTCCCGTCGTGACAGGGCGCGTTTGCGCGGGTGGCCGGACGACCTCCAGCATCCGAGACCCCGACGAGTGAGCACATGAGTACCCTCATGCTCAATTGCGGTGATTTACGGGGCCGTGTCGATCTGCGGGGCGCTCGTTCGACCTGTGGGTGCGAGGGCCGAGAGGCGGCCCCGCCGGACGAGGAGAACGAGATGGCGAAGTACCTGTTGATCATGCGGGGCACCGACGAGTCGAACGCGGCCATGATGGCGGACATCGACGAGATGATGGCCACGACCGGCCGGTTCATCGAGGAGATGGTCAAGGCCGGCGTGCTCCTCGCGGCCGAGGGGCTGGACGATCCGGGCAAGGGCGTCGTGGTCGACTTCAGCGGCGAGACCCCGGTGGTCACGGACGGGCCGTACGGCGAGACCAAGGAGCTGTTCGGCGGCTTCTTCATGCTCGACGTCGCCTCGAAGCAGGAGGCGGTCGAGTGGGCCAAGCGCGTCCCGGTGGCCCCCGGGGCCAGGATCGAGATCCGCCGGGTGCCCGGGAGCGACGAGGTCCCGCAGGTCGACGCGTGATCATCCAGGACCGGGCCGGGCGCGAGAGCAACGGCCGGATCTGATGGGCACGGCCGACGTCGAGGCCGTCTGGCGGATCGAGTCGGCGCGGATCGTCGCCGCGCTGACCCGGTTCACCGGCGATTTCGGGCTGGCCGAGGACGCGGCCCAGGAGGCGGTGGCCGAGGCGCTGGTGTCGTGGCCGCTCGCCCCTCCGAGGGATCCGACCGGCTGGCTGATGGCCACGGCCCGGCGGCGCGCGATCGACGCGATCCGCCGCCGGGCCGCCCTCCAGGAGCGATACGCCCTGCTGGCGGCCGATTTGCCGGTCGGCTCGGCGGTGGACGAGGACGTCGACCCCGACAGGATCGACGACGACGTGCTGGCGCTGATGTTCATCAGCTGCCACCCGGTGCTCTCCCCCGAGGCCCGGGTGGCGCTGACCCTGCGCGTGGTCGGCGGCCTGTCCAGCGAGGAGATCGCCCGCGCGTTCCTCGTATCCGTGCCGACCGTGCAGGCCCGCATCACCCGGGGCAAGAAGACGATCGCGGCGGCGGGGGTGCCGTTCGAGCTGCCGCCGGCGGCCGAGCGCCGGGAGCGGCTGGGCGGCGTGCTCAGCGTCCTCTACGTGATCTTCACCGAGGGGTCGACGGCCACGTCGGGCGACCGGCTGCTGCGTCCCGGCCTCGCCTACGAGGCGATCCGGCTGGCCCGTACGCTGGCCGCGCTCCAGCCGGACGAGCCGGAGGCGCACGGCCTGCTGGCGTTGTGCGAGCTGACGGCCGCGCGGTTCCCGGCCCGTACCGGCCCGGACGGATCGCCGGTCCTGCTCGACGAGCAGGACCGGCGGCGGTGGGACTTCTCGGCGGTACGCCGCGGCCTCGCCGCGCTGGCCAAGGCGTCGACGCGCGGCCTCGGCCCGTACGGCCTGCAGGCCGCCATCGCCGCCACCCACGCCTCGGCGCCCTCGGTCGAGGCGACCGACTGGGACCGGATCGTGCTGCTCTACGAGGCGCTCGGCCGGGTCGCGCCCTCGCCGGTGGTCGAGCTCAACCGGGCCGTCGCCGTCGCCATGGCCTCGGGCCCGGCGCAGGCGCTGGCCATCGTGGACGAGCTGGTCGCCTCGGACCGGCTGCCCGGTTCGCATCTGGTCCCGACCGTACGCGGTGAGCTGCTGGCCCGGCTCGGACGGCGCGCCGAAGCACGCGCCGAGCTGGAGCTGGCGGCCCGGCTCTGCGCCAACCATCGCGAACGCTCGGTGCTGCTGCGCAAGGCGGCCCAGCTGAGCTGAGAACGCCCAGCCCTGTCGTAGGAGCACCTGTCCCCCTTGCGAGCTACCCGCGAGTGTCCACCGCGCGGGGACGATTCCAGGCGGCCCGGCCCCTAGCGTTTCCGGCGTGGCCGCGACCCCCGTCGCGCACGAAAAGGGAGTCGTCATGCGGTTGTCGAAACAGCTCATGCCCGTCGCGGCGGTCGCCTTTCGCCGGCGTGGCAACGTGGTCCCGTTCCGGCGCCGGGCGACCGCCACGTTCGCCCGATGATCGATGCGCGGCCGGTCACGGACCGGTGGCGGCGGTGTGACGTCGTGGTCCGGGACTTGCCGTTGGGGCTGCTGCTGGCCGTCGCCTCGTTCCTGCCGGCGCTCCACGGCAATGGCACGCAGGTCGGCGACCTGCCGGCGCGCCCCTTCGACGCGCCGGCGTTCGTGGTGATCGCTCTGGAGTGCCTGCCGCTCGCCGTCCGCCGGCGGTGGCCGGCCGTGTGCCTGGCGCTGGTGTCGCTCGGCTACGTCCTCGACCAGCTGGGCTCCTACCACGTGTTCGCGAGCAACGCGCTGCCCGTCGCGCTCATCAGCGCGGTCGCCCACCTGGAGCGTGGCCGGCGTGTGGCCATGGTCCTCCTCTCGGTGGCGTACGTGCCGTTGACGCTCGCGCTCGCCCGGCTCGGCTCGACCGAGAGGGTGGAGGGTTACGTGCTCTTCTACCTGGCGCTGGTCCTCGCGTGGGGCATCGGGGCCTGGTTACGCTCCACCCGCGCGGCCGAGGCCGAAC
>JABFVJ010000493.1 GCA_013362835.1 Nonomuraea sp.
GGCGATCACGGGGCCGGCGCCGATCGCGGCACCGATCACGGCCGCCGCCGCGATCGGGACTCCCCACCTCACGAACGTGCCTCTGCGCATCTCACTCCTTAACGGTATGTCGATGACCAGAGCCTGCGTCATGCATCCTTAGGCGGACCTGAGACTGACTGAGACGTCTCTCAGCCTTCTCAGCGGCGTCACAGGTCGGGGACGGGAGAATCAGCACATGAGAGTACTGGTCGTCGAGGACGAGCGGCGGATGGCGGCGGCGCTCCAGCGCGGGCTGCAGGCCGAGGGCTTCGCCGTGGACCTCGCCCACGACGGTGAGGAGGGGCTGCACGCGGCCAGGCAGGGCGAGTACGACATCGTGGTGCTCGACATCATGCTGCCGCGGCTGTCGGGCTACAACGTGTGCAAGCAGCTCCGCGCGGAGGAGAACTGGGTGCCGATTCTCATGCTGTCGGCCAAGGACGGCGAGTACGACATGGCCGACGGCCTCGACCTCGGCGCCGACGACTACCTGACCAAGCCGTTCTCGTACGTGGTGCTCGTGGCCAGGCTGCGGGCCCTGCTGCGGCGCGACGCCGGGCGGCGGCCCTCGGTGCTGGCGGCCGGAGACCTGACCCTCGACCCGGCGCGGCGCAAGGTGCAGCGGGGCGAGCAGGCGGTGGAGCTGACGCCGAGGGAGTTCGCGCTGCTGGAGTTCCTGATGCGGCGGCGCGACGAGGTCGTGTCGAAGTCGGAGATCCTGGAGCACGTGTGGGACACCTTCGACACCGACCCGAACGTGGTCGAGGTCTACGTCGGCTACCTGCGGCGCAAGGTCGACGCGCCGTTCGGCAGGAACGCCCTGCAGACCGTGCGCGGCGCGGGTTACCGGCTGGCGGGCGACGGTGGCTGACTCCCCGCTGGTGTGGTGGCGGCGTCAGGGGCTGCGGTTCTGGCTGACGGCCGCGGCGGCCGCGGTGCTGGCGCTGGCGCTGGCGCTGTCGGCCTCGGTGCTGCTGTCCGTGCTGGACCGGGCGCTGATCGACTCCGTCGACGAGTCCACGGCGCAGCAGGCGCAGAGCGTGCGCGTGGCGGCCGACGCCGGGACGCTGACCAGCCCGATCACCACTCACGACGGCACGATCGTGCAGGTCGTCGACGCCTCCGGGCGCATCACGCACGTGACGTACGGGACCGACAGGATGGTGCCGCTGCTGGACGCCCGGGCCAGGGCCGCGGTGCTGCGGGAGGGGCGGGCGACGTTCCTGGACGGGCGGCCGTACGCGATCCCGGGGCCGCTGCGGGTGGTCGTGATCCGCGCCGACCACGGGCAGACCGTGCTGGCGGCCCGGCCGATCGGCGAGATCCAGACCAGCCTCGGCATCGCCGGCCGGGTCCTGCTGGTCGGCACGCCCGCGCTCGTCGTGCTGCTCGGGGTGGCGAGCTGGCTGATGATCGGCAGGACGCTGCGCCCGATCGCCTCGCTGCGCCGGGTCGCCGCCGACATCACCCACACGGCCAGGTCGCGGCGGCTGCCGGTGCCCCAGTCGCGGGACGAGGTCTACGCCCTGGCCACCACGCTCAACGGCATGCTGGCCAGGCTGGAGGAGGCCGAGCAGCGTCAGCGCGCGCTGGTCTCCGACGCCGCCCACGAGCTGCGCAGCCCGCTCGCCAGCATCCGGCTCCAGCTCGAAGTGGCGCTCGGCCACCCCGAGGGCCAGGACTGGACGGAGACCGCCGAGGGCGTCCTGGAGGACGCCATGCGGCTGTCGCGGCTGGCCGAGGACCTGCTCGCGCTGGCCCGCCTGGACGAGCGCGGCGGCGTGCCCGCCCGCAGCGAGCCGGTCAACCTCGACGAGGTGGTGCGCCAGGTCGCCGAGCGGTACGGCGAGGCCCGGCTGACCGTGTGCGACCCCGTGGTGGTGCGCGGGGACGCGCTGGATCTCAGCCGGGTGCTGACGAACCTGATGGACAACGCTGTCCGGCACACCTCCTCGAAGGTCGAGGTGGCGCTGACCGCCGACGGGGTGCTGACGGTGACCGACGACGGCCCGGGGATTCCCGAGCAGGACCGGGAGCGGGTGTTCAACCGGTTCACCCGGCTGGACTCGGGGCGCAGCCGGGATGAGGGCGGCGCCGGGCTCGGGCTGGCGATCGTACGGGAGACCGTCCGCGCCCACGGGGGGACCGTGGTGCTTGAGGACGCGGCGCCGGGCCTGCGCGCCGTGGTCCGCCTTCCGGTGTCCCGTTAGGCGGCTGTGCCCTTCTCTGCCGTGGTCAGGAAGTCCTGGGCGATGAGGGGCAGACGGCGCCGGGCGTGCACGACGGCGATGACGCGCCGCACGGCGGGTTCGAGCGAACGCACCACGAGGCCCGCCCGGCCGGCCTGGTCGGCCATGCCGCGGTACCACAGCAGTGAGGCCTGGCCGGCGCGTACCGCGTTCAGCCAGCCGTTGCGCTCGTCGGTCTCGATGACGACGACCGGGGTGACGGAGTACTTGCCGAACATCGCGTCGAGCTCCCTGCGCCGCGCGCTGCCGCGGGCGGGCAGCGCGAGGCGCATGCCGTGGAGTTTGCCCATGGGGACCGGGTTGGGCAGGTCGAGCCCGGGCGGGGAGATCAGCACGATCTCCTGGCGTTCGAGCGGGTGGGTGATGAGGTCGGTGGGCACGGGCAGATCGGTGAGCCCGAGGTCGGCCCGCTGATCTCTGATGGCGCTGACGACGCCGTCACGGCCGTCGCAGCGGACGATGTGCACGCGTACCCCTGGGTGGTCGGCCGCGTAGGCAGGGAGCAGCCGCCCCGCGAGTCCGGGTTCCAGACTCGGGGTGGAGGCGATGCGCAACTCGGCCTCCGTGATGCCGGCATGGTTGGCCAGGCCCTCGATCTCGTGTACGGCGTCGAGCGCCTCCCTCGCCAGCTTGACCACCCGGCGGCCCTGCGCGGTGACCACCACGCCACGGCCTGAGCGAGCGAAGAGCGTCATGCCGAGCTCTCGCTCCAGATCGCGGATCGCGCGGGATAGCGCAGGCTGCGCGATGTAGAGCGACCTGGCCGCGTCGGTCATGGTGCGGTGCTCCGCAGTCGCGACCACATAGCGGAGCTGCTGGAGATTCATGCCAAAGAAGCTAGGACACCGCCCCTCTCCGGGACCGGGAGATAGCGGAGATCACCTCGATTGATTTCAGAGCGTGACCGAGTACCGCTACATCCGTGACGGGTGATAAATCAGTATGCTTTTGCCCCAAATTTGGCAATGGCCCGACAGGCCATGCCGCAAAGCCGTGCATTGCAGACAAGCGGGTAAACGGGGAGACACGGTGACAGGGAACGGGCAATATCCACCCCCGCCACAGGGGCCAGGGCAGCCACAGCGGCCCCCCTCGTTGCCGTGGCCGCCGCCGGGGTACCGGCAGCCGCAACCCCAGGGCGGGAATCCGTACCCGCCGCAGGCGCCGCCCATGCCCCAGGGCCCGCCCATGCCTCAGCCGCCCATGCCGCCTCCTCCGCAGGGGCCGCCTCCTCCGCAGGGGCCGCCCATGCGCGGCCCCAACCCCTATCCGCCCCCACCCCCGCCGCCGCGTCCCCAGTTCCCTCCGTACGGCGGGCAGTTCCAGCCGCCGCCCCCGCCCCCGCCTCCGCCGCCGCCGATGCCGCCCCGGCAGTGGCCGCAGCAGCCGAGGAAGAAGCCGGGCATGGGGGTCGTCGGCGTCCTGGGGGCCGTGTTCGGGTCGCTGGCCGCGCTCTTCGTGCTGATCGTCATCGGGGCGGCGATGCTGAAGACGGCGGCGCGTACGGAGACGACCACGCCGATCGCGCTCCCGTCGTACGAGCCCAGCGAGCGCCCCACCCGGCACTCCACGCGGGAGCCCTCGTCCGAGCCGACCAGGAGGCCCAGCGAGCAGCCCACGGAACAGGCCACCGAACAGCCCACCGAGCGGCCGACCCAGCGGCCCACCGAGGACACGGTCACGCCGCCGAAGCAGGTCACGCTCAATACGAGCCTGAAGAACAACACGGTCTACAAGGCCGGCAGCCTGCCCCGGGTGAACTGCCGGGCCGGCAACGCCAGCATCTTCAGCCACAGCCAGCTCAAGGCGCTGATCCTCAAGACCGGCAGGTGCATGGACCGGGCGTGGGGCCCGATCCTGGAGCGGCAGGGCATCCAGTTCAGCCCGCCGGGCTACGCGATCGCG
>JABFVJ010000192.1 GCA_013362835.1 Nonomuraea sp.
GCTGCTCGGTCATGGAGCACCTCGCGGGAAGATCCTGGGAGCGCTCCCACGTTACCAATGTTTCGCCGCTGTTAATAGGGCCTTTGCTGCGAGTGCGTCGGTGTGTGCGAACCCGCGCCGAATCTGCTCAGGTAGAGGCGGTGGTTACCGTTAGAGGTTTTTGAGCCGGATGTGGATCTCGGCATATTTCCGCGCCGTTTTCCAGGTATCTGGCAGTCCGCCGGATACCTGGAAAGGTTGGCGCCCAGGCTGCCCTAGCGCCTGCCGCGGCCGCGGCCCCGGTTGTCGCCGGGCCCATCCTGGTAGCCCTGGCCGGGGCCGTACTCGCCGTCGGGGTTGTCGGGGTTCACGTCGTTCAGGTCGGGGTCCCTGTTCTCGTCGGGGTCGGGCCTGACCGGGGCGCAGCTTTGGCCGCAGCCGCCGAAGCGGGCGGAGTCGACCGGGGTGAAGTCCGTCGGAGGGGTGCCCTTCAGCGCGGCCCTCATGGTGTCGTTCCAGATCGGGCCGGGGATGGAGGCGCCGAAGACCGAGCCGTAGTAGCGGCCGCCGATCGTGATGTTGTTCAGCTTGTGGGTGACCGCGCCGCGCGGGTCGCCGATGCTGACCGCGCCCGCGAGGTCGGGGGTGAACCCGGCGAACCAGGCGGTGGACTGGGCGTCGGTGGTGCCGGTCTTGCCCGCCGCCGGACGGCCGATGCCGCCGACCCCGCGCATCGTGCCCTTGGTGAACACGCCCGACAGGATGTTGGCCGCCGCGTCGGCGACCTCGGGGTCGAACGCCTGCTTGCACTCGGGCTTGTACTCGGTCACCTTGCCGTTGCGGTCGGTGATCTTCGTGATGGCCATCGGCGCGCAGTACTTGCCGCGGGCGCCGATCCCGGCGTACGCGGTGGCGACGGTCACCGGGTCCATCTCGTTGATGCCGAGCGTGAACGTCGAGAACTCCTGCAGCTTGCCGCCGTCGGAGCGGTGGATGCCGAGCGACTTCGCCGTCTCGACGACGTTGCAGAGGCCGACCTTCTGCTCCAGCGTCATGAAGAACGTGTTGACCGAGCCCCAGGTGCCGGTGGCCAGCGACTTGAAGCCGCCGCCGCCCTCGTCGTTGGTGACGGTGAAGGTGGGGTCGGCGATGTTCTCGCCCTTGCAGTTCTTGAACGTGGAGTAGTAGGGGGCGCGGTAGCCCTGGCCGACGGTGAAGCCGTCGTTGATCTTCATGCCCTTCTTGAGGGCCGTGACCAGGGTGAACGTCTTGAACGTCGATCCCGCCTGGAAGCCGACGCCGCCGCCGTGCGCCGCGTCGGCGACCACGTTGTACGACATCTCGTTCTTGCGCTTGGAGTTGCCGTACTTGCGGCTGGCGGCCATGGCCTTGATCTGGCCGGTGCCCGGCTGGACCAGCGCCTCGGAGGCCACCGGGTTGTCGGAGGCGTGCACGTGCTTCTTGATGGCCTGCTCGGCGGCCTTCTGCATCTTCGGGTCGAGCGTGGTCTGGATCGTCAGGCCGCCCCGGTTGAGGAACTGGGAACGGGCCTTCTCGGTCTTGCCGAAGATCTTGTTCTTGAGGATCTCGTTACGCACGTACATGCAGAAGTACGGGTACTGGCTGGCCCCGCAGCCGCCGGGGAGCGGCGTGCCCTTGTAGCCGAGCTTCTTGGTCTTGGCCTCGTCGGCCTCCGCCTGCGTGATCTTCTTGAGCTCGGCCATCCGGTTGAGCACGACGTTGCGCCGGTCGATGAGCCGGGCCCGCGCCGCCTTGCCCAGGTTGGGGTCGGTGCTGTTGGGGTCCTGGACCGCGCCGGCCAGCGTGGCCGCCTGCACCAGCGTCAGCTCCGAGGCCGACACCCCGAAGAAGCGCTTGGCCGCCGCCTCGACGCCGTACGCGCCGGCGCCGAAGTAGGCGATGTTCAGATACTTGTTGAGGATCTCGTCCTTGGTGTACTTCTCCTCGATCGCCATCGCGTAGCGCAGCTCCTTGAGCTTGCGCGCGTAGCTGGCCTCAAGGGCGGCGTTCTTCTCCTTCTGGGTGGAGGCCGAGTTGAGAAGCACCTGCTTGACGTACTGCTGGGTGATGGAGGAGCCGCCCTGGGCGATGCCGCCCGAGCTGAGGTTCTTGGCGAGGGCCCGCATGGTGCCCTCGATGTCGATCGCGCCGTGCTCGTAGAACCGGTAGTCCTCGATGGAGATGATGGCCGTCTTCATGATGTCGGCCACCTGGTCCAGAGTGACGTTCTCCCGGTACTCCTCGTAGAACTGCGCGATCTGGTCGCCCTTGGCGTCGAGGACCGTCGTCTTCTCGGCGAGCGGCGGCTCTTTGAGGTCCTCGGGCTTGATGTTCAGCTCCTCGGATGCCGAGACGAACATCGCTCCGGTGCCGCCGACCGCCGGAAGCACGATGGCCGCGGTCACCACTCCCGCGGCCAGCGCAGCCCCGGTCAGGCGCACGATGCTCGACATACGGGAACCCATGCGGAAAAACCTCCCACTCTTGGCATTTGGGTGCATCCTAAACCCGCCCATGACCTGCTCTCTGTAAAAAGACGAAGCTCGCGGTCGCGGTGGATGCCTCTACCCGGGGTGAGACGCCGAAGCGTGGGATTTGGTTCGCGTCGTTTCCCGTCGAATTCCTCCGGGAAGCGGGCGTACTGGCGTGTTTCCTGGGGGTCTGGGGGGATAGTGCCTGGTCATGACTTCTCACCGAGTGTTGCCGCGCGAGCGGACGCGGGTCCGTGAGCCGGTCTCCGCCCCGGGCGCGGGCCTGGTCATGGACAGCACGCTCGCGCTGCTGCTCAACCCGTACCGCTTCATCGGCGACCGGGCGCGGCGGCTCGGCTCCGACGTCTTCGAGACGCGGCTGATGCTCCAGCGGACCGTCTGCATGACCGGCGCCGAGGCGGCGAAGATCTTCTACGACCCCGAGCGGTTCGTCCGGCACGGCGCCGCGCCGCGCCGGCTCCAGGTCACCCTGTTCGGCAGGAACGGCGTGCAGGCGCTCGACGGCGAGACCCACCGGGCGCGCAAGGCCCTGTTCATGTCGCTGATGGGCAGGGAGGGCCGCGACCGGCTGGCCGAGCTGGCGGAGAGGAACTGGCGCGACCGCATCGGCCAGTGGTCCCGCGCGCGTGAGGTCGTGCTGTACGAGGAGGTCAGCAGGCTGCTGTGCCAGACCGTCTGCGAGTGGACCGGCGTGCCGCTGCCGCCCGGCCAGGTGCCGGCCGTGACCGCCACGATCCAGGCTGCCGTCGAGGGCGCGGGCGGGCTCGGCGCCCGCTACCTGCGCGGCCGGTACGCCAGGATCAAGGGCGACCTGTGGCTGACCGGCCTGATCCGCGTCGCCCGCGACCACCCCGGCCGGTTCGCCGGCACGGTGACCGGCCTGATCGCCGGCCATCGCGACCCCGACGGCCGCCTGCTCCCGGCGCGGACCGCCGCCGTCGAACTGCACAACGTGCTGCGGCCCACGGTGGCGGTGGCCAGGTACGTCACGTTCGCGGCCATGGCCCTGCACTCCCACCCCGAGTACCACGAGCGCATCCGGTCGGGCGACGAGCAGCTGATCGAGCACTTCGTCCAGGAGGTACGGCGTTACTACCCGTTCTTCCCGTTCGTCGCGGCCAAGGTGGCCAGGCCCTTCGCCTGGAGCGGCGAGCACTTCCCGCAGGGCCGCCGGGTCCTGCTCGACCTGCACGGCATCGACCACGACCCACGCCTGTGGGACCGCCCGCATGAGTTCCGCCCCGAACGGTTCGCCGAATGGGACGGCGGCGCGTACGACTTCGTGCCCCAGGGCGGCGGCGACCACTACGAAGGGCACCGGTGCCCCGGCGAGTGGATCACCATCGACCTGATGAAGGTGGCGGTGACCGCGCTGACCCGGTGGATGACGTACGGCGTGCCGGCCCAGGACCTCCGCATGCCGCCCTGGCGGGCCCCCGCCATCCCCAACAGCCGCTTCGTCATCGACCAGGTCGAGCCCGGCTGAGATTCCGCCAGCGCCCGGCAAAGAAGCGTGTTGCCGCGCGGGCGTGCGCGGGCCGTTCTGGCAACGTCTACCGGGGCGAATCTTCCTGGCCTTGGTGGAGGGGCAATATGCGTCGTGTCGGGGACGGCGAGCACGTCGATCGACTGGTCTCGGCCGCCGGGGCGTACTGGGGGGAC
>JABFVJ010000413.1 GCA_013362835.1 Nonomuraea sp.
GATGGATCCGCAGCAGCGGTTGTTGCTGGAGACGTCGTGGGAGGCGATCGAGCGGGCCGGGCTGGATCCGGTGGGGTTGCGCGGTAGCCGTACGGGCGTCTTCGCCGGTGTGATGTACCACGACTACGCACCTCAGCTCTCGGCCGCACCGAGCGAACTGGAAGGGCTGATCGGCACCGGCAGCTCGGGCAGCATCGCCTCCGGGCGAGTGTCGTACACCTTCGGGTTCGAGGGTCCGGCGGTCACGGTCGACACGGCGTGTTCGTCGTCGCTGGTGGCGCTGCACTGGGCGGCCCAGGCGCTGCGTTCCGGCGAGTGCGACCTGGCCTTGGCCGGTGGCGTGACCGTGATGTCGACGCCGAACACCTTCATCGAGTTCTCGCGGCAGCGCGGGTTGTCGACGGACGGGCGCTGCAAGGCGTTCTCCGCTTCTGCTGACGGCACCGGCTGGGGTGAAGGCGTCGGCGTGCTGCTCGTCGAGCGGCTGTCGGACGCGCGGCGCAACGGTCACCAGGTGCTCGCCGTGCTCCGGGGGAGTGCGGTCAACCAGGACGGTGCGAGCAACGGTCTTACGGCGCCGAACGGGCCGTCGCAGCAGCGCGTGATCCGCCAGGCGCTGGCCAACGCCAGGCTGGCCCCCTCGGACGTCGACGTGGTCGAGGCGCACGGCACCGGCACCACGCTCGGCGACCCGATCGAGGCCCAGGCGCTGATCGCGACCTACGGTCAGGATCGGGAACGGCCGCTCTGGCTGGGCTCCATCAAGTCCAACATCGGGCATGCTCAGGCGGCTGCCGGCGTGGCCGGTGTGATCAAGATGGTGATGGCGCTGCGCAGTGGTGTCATGCCTCGCACGCTGCATGCCGAGAGCCGTTCGGAGCACGTCGACTGGTCGGCGGGGGCTGTTGAGCTGCTGACCGAGGCTCGGGCGTGGGATGTGGAGGATCGTCCGCGCCGGGCTGCGGTGTCGTCCTTCGGGATCAGCGGCACGAACGCGCACGTGATCATCGAGCAGGGGCCGGTGGCCGAGGAGCCCGAGCCGGTCGAGGCTGAGCCTCCGGTGTCGCCGTGGCTGCTGTCGGCCCGCACGCCTGAGGCGCTGCGGGCACAGGCCGACCGGCTCGCGTCGTGGGTCGAGGAGCGGCCCGAGCTGCGCCTGGCTGATGTCGGCTGGTCCCTGGTATCCGCCCGCTCGGCGCTGGAGAAGCGCGCTGCCGTGGTGGGTGCCGATCGGGCCGAGCTGGTGGCGGGCCTGCGGGCCTTGGCCGAGAACGGTACGGCAGGCGGGTCTGCTGGTGGCCGGTTGGCGATGTTGTTCGCCGGTCAGGGCAGCCAGCGGGTCGGCATGGGCGCCGATCTGGCGGCGGCCTTCCCGGTGTTCGCCGAAGCGCTCGACGAGGTGTGTGCTCTGCTCCCGGCCGGACTGCGGGAGACGATGTTCGCTGGTCCGGTCGAGGCGCTGAACCAGACCGGCATGACGCAGCCGGCGCTGTTCGCCTTCGAGGTCGCGCTCTACCGCCTCCTCACCTCGCTGGGTGTCACCCCCGACGTGCTCGTCGGGCACTCGGTCGGTGAGATCGCCGCCGCGCACGTGGCTGGAGTGCTGTCCCTGGCCGATGCATGCACACTCGTCACCGCCCGCGCGCAGCTGATGCAGGCGCTCCCTGAGGGCGGGGCGATGCTGTCCATCGCCGCCCCCGAAGCGTCGGTGGCACCGCTGCTGGAAGGCCGCACCGATGTCGGCATCGCCGCCGTCAACGGCCCGGCCTCGGTGGTCATCTCGGGCAGCGAGGCCGCGGTGGAGGAGATCGCCGGCCAGGTGCAGGCGCGCACCCGTCGGCTGCGTGTCTCGCACGCCTTCCACTCGCCGCTCATGGACCCGATGCTCGACGCCTTCGAGCAGGTCGTCTCCCAGCTGACCTTCAACGAGCCATCCATCCCGGTCATGTCCACCGGCCAGGTCACCGACCCTGCCTACTGGGTGCGCCACGTCCGTGACGCCGTCCGCTTCGCCGATGGCGTGCTGGCTGCTGCAGCCGATGTGTTCGTGGAGATCGGCCCGGACACCACCCTCACCGCCCTGGCACAGCAGTGCCTCGACGAGGGCGTCTTCGTCCCCACAGCCCGCAAGGACCGTGACGAGGTGCGCTCGCTGGTCGAAGCGCTCGGCACCCTCCACACCCACAACGTGCCGATCTCCTGGGCGTCGATCGTCACCCCGGCCAAGCACGTCGACCTGCCGACCTACGCCTTCGAGCACCAGCGCTTCTGGATCACCACCCAGGCGGTAGCGGGCGACGTGGCAGACGCGGGACTCGCCGCGATCGACCACCCGCTGCTGAGCGCGGTGACCGAGGTCGCGGGCGGCGAGTCGGTGGTCTTCAGCGGCAGGTTGTCGGTCAAGGCGCAGCCCTGGCTGGCCGACCACGCGGTGAACGGCACCGTGCTGCTCCCCGGCGCAGGACTGCTCGAACTGGCCTTGCGAGCAGGCGCAGAAGTGGGCTGGCCCTCGGTGCAGGAACTGACCTTGCAAGCCCCCCTGGTGCTGCCGTCCGAAGGCGGCCTCCAGATGCAGGTCGTCCTCGGCTCCGAAGAGTCGGGCAGCCGCCCGATCTCGATCCACACCCGCCAGGAGAACGACCCGTCGACCCCCTGGACCCAGCACGCCCAAGGCTTGCTCACCACCGAGCTCCCGCTCCCGGCCTTCGAGCTGACGCAGTGGCCCCCGGCCAACGCGCAGCCCGTCGCCCTCGACACCCTGTACGACCACCTGGCGAGCCTGGGCCTGGAGTACGGCCCGACCTTCCAGGGCCTGTCCCGCGCCTGGACACGACCGGGCGAGGTCTTCGCCGAGATCGACCTCGCCGAGGATGCCCACGCCGAGGCGGACCGATTCGGCGTGCACCCAGCCCTCCTGGACTCGGTGCTCCACGCGACCGGCCTGGGCGACCTGCTGCCGGAGGCGGAACCCGGCCAGCCGTACCTTCCGTTCTCGTGGTCCGAAGCATCGCTCCACGCGACGGGCGCGACCTCGGTGCGCGTGAAGATCTCCGGAACGGGCGAGGGCAGCGTCACGCTGGCCATCGCCGACGAGACCGGCGCCCCGCTGATGGAAGTGCGCACCCTCACCTTCCGCCCGCTGTCCATCTCGGACCTGACTCCGGCCAACGGCCAGGGCATGCTGCACCGCCTGGAGTGGGCGGAGGTCGTCCCGACCGGAGCGGCGCCCACCTGGGTGTGGGCCGACGACCTGGACTCGGTGCCGGAGCCGCCAGAGGCCGTACTGATCAACGGCCCGTCGGGCGAGGACCTGCGTGCGGTGACGCACCAGGTGCTCGGGCTGGCGCAGCGGTGGCTGGCCGACGAGCGGTTCGCCACCTCCCGGCTGGTACTGGTCACGCGGGACGCGGTCGCGGACCCGGTGCAGTCGGCGGTGTGGGGCCTGGTCCGCGCGGCGCAGGCCGAACAGCCGGGCCGATTCGTCCTGCTCGACCTGGACGAGCCCGCCGACGACCAGCTGATCGGGCTGGCGCTGGCCACGGGCGAGGCCCAGGTGACCGTCCGCGCCGGACAGATGCTCACCCCGAAGCTGAACCGCCTGGCCGCCGCCTCGCCGGACCACGATGCCGAGCATTCGGCAGGGCCGGTGTTCGGTCCGGACAGTACGGTGCTGGTCACCGGCGGCACGGGTGGCCTGGGTGCGCTGGTGGCCAGGCATTTGGTGGCGGCCCACGGGGTGGGACGCCTGGTGCTGGTCAGCCGGCGCGGAGACCAGGCTCCCGGAGCGGCCGAGCTGGCCGCCGAGCTGACCGGGCTGGGCGCGACGGTCACGATCGCGGCGTGCGACGTCGGCGACCGCGGGCAACTGGCCCGACTGGTGGAGTCGGTCCCGCTGACCGCCGTGGTGCACACCGCAGGAGTGCTGGACGACGGTGTCATCGGCTCGCTCACCCCCGAACGGTTCGACGGAGTCCTGGGACCGAAGGCGGATGCCGCCTGGCACCTGCACGAGCTGACCGCCCACCTCGACCTGACCGCATTCGTCCTGTTCTCCTCGATAGCGGGCGTAGTGGGCAGCGCGGGCCAGGCCAGCTACGCCGCCGCCAACGCCTACCTGGACGCGCTGGCCAGGCAACGAACCGAGCAAGGA
>JABFVJ010000124.1 GCA_013362835.1 Nonomuraea sp.
CCAGGCGAAGGGCAGGTACGGCTTGCCGGGCTCGGGCTGCGGCAGCAGGTCGCCGAGCGCGCTGGCGTGCAGCGCGGCGTCCAGCAGAGCCGGGTGCACCCCGAACCGGGACGCTTCGGCGTGCGCCTCCTCGGGAAGCACGATCTCGGCGAACACCTCGCCCGGTCGCGTCCACGCCCGGGCCAGGCCCTGGAAGGTGGGGCCGTACTCCAGGCCGATCCGCGCCATGTCGTCGTAGAGGTCGTCGACGGTCACGGGCTGCGCGTCGACCGGCGGCCAGACCGCCACGTCGAAGCCCGGCTCCGTCGCCTCCGCCGACAGCTCGCCCTGCGCGTGCAGCGTCCAGCCGTCGGCGTCCTGGGCGCGGGAGTGGATCGCCACCGCGCCACCACCGGCGACCACCTGAACCTGGACGCTGCCGTTCTCCGGAACCACCAGCGGCGCCTGCAGGGTCAGCTCGCGGACCTGCGGACTGCCCAGTTCTTCACCGGCTCGCACCGCCAGCTCCACCAGTGCGGTCCCGGGGACGATGACCATCCCGTTGACCACGTGATCGGCCAGCCACGCGTGCGTCGCCGTCGACAACCTGCCGCTGAAGACCACCGACTCGCCGCCCGCGACCTCCGTCACCGCGCTCAGCAGCGGGTGGTCGATCGCGGCCAGGCCCGCCGCGTCCATGTCGCCGGCGCCCGCCTGCCCCGCCACCCAGTAACGCTCGCGCTGGAAGGCGTAGGTGGGCAGGTCCACGCGGACCGGTGCGGCCGGCGCGTAGAAGGTGTCCCAGTCGACCGCGATGCCGCGGACCTGCAGCTGGGCGAGGGCCTTGGCCAGCGCCTGCGGGCCGTCGCCGTCGCGGCGCGAGGCCGGGACGAAGACGCCGTCCTGAACACTCTGCTGGGCCAGCACGGTGAGCGTGGTGTCCGGGCCGATCTCCAGGAAGACGTTCGCCTGGCTGGCGACGACCCCGTCGGCGAAGCGGACCGCGTCGCGCACGTGCCGCACCCAGTAGCCGGGGTCGGTGACCTCGCCGCTGGACATGATCGGGATGGATGGCTCGTTGAACGTCAGCCGCGAGACCACCTGCTCGAAAGCTTCCAGCATCGGGTCCATGAGCGGCGAGTGGAAGGCGTGCGACACCTTCAGGCGTCGCGTCCGTGCCTGCACCAGGCCCGCGATCTCCTCGATCGCGGTCTCGCTGCCGGAGACCACCACGGCCTGCGGTCCGTTGACCGCGGCGATGCCGATGTCCGGGCAGCCGTCCAGCAGCGGCAGGATGTCGGCCTCCGAGGCGGCGACAGCCAGCATCGCGCCTCCCTCGGGGAGTGCCTGCATCAGCTCGGATCGGGCGGTGACCAGCGTGCACGCGTCCGCCAGGGACAGCACCCCGGCCACGTGCGCGGCCGCGATCTCGCCGACGGAGTGACCCACGAGCACGTCCGGGGCGACTCCGAAGGAGGTCAGGAGGCGGTACAACGCCACCTCGAAGGCGAACAGCGCCGGCTGCGTCATCCCGGTCTGGTTCAGCGCCTCGGCAGGACCGTCGAACATGGTCTCCCGCAGCTCCGCCGGGAGCAGGGCGCACACCTCGTCGAGCGCTTCGGCGAACACCGGGAACGCCCCGGCCAGCTCGCGGCCCATGCCGGCCCACTGGCTGCCCTGACCGGCGAACAACATCGCCAGTCGGGCGCGCCCGCGCACCAGCCCGGACTCCACGACCGACTCGTCCTGCTCGCCCTCGGCCAGCGCCGAAAGGGCCCGCAGCAGAGCGGCGCGGTCGTTGCCGACCACGGCGGCCCGCTGCTCCAGGAGCGCCTTGCCGGTGGCCAGCGACCAGCCGACGTCGGCGGGCTCCAGCTCGGGCCGCGCCATCACCCATGCCCTGAGCTGCTTCGCCTGGGCCCGCAGCGCCGCCACCGACTTGGCGGACAGCAGCCACGGCTGGGCGGGCAGATCCGCGCCCGGCACCCTCTCCGGCTCGGCGGGCGATTCCTCCAGGACGACGTGGGCGTTGGTGCCGCTGATCCCGAAGGAGGAGACGGCGGCGCGGCGGGGACGGTCCGCGGCCTGCCACGGGCGGGCCTCGGTGAGCAGTTCGACCGCGCCCGCCGACCAGTCGATGTGCTCGGAGCGGGTCTCGGCGTGCAGTGTCTGCGGCAGGATGCCGTTGCGCAGCGCCATCACCATCTTGATCACGCCGGCCGTACCCGCCGCCGCCTGGGCGTGGCCGATGTTCGACTTGATCGAGCCGAGCCACAGCGGCCGGTCCTCCGGCCGGTCCTGGCCGTAGGTGGCGATGATCGCCTGGGCCTCGATCGGGTCGCCCAGCACCGTTCCCGTGCCGTGGGCCTCGACGGTGTCGACGTCCGCGGCCGACAGCCTGGCGTTGGCCAGGGCCTGGCGGATCACCCGCTGCTGCGAGGGTCCGTTCGGCGCGGTCAGGCCGTTGCTGGCGCCGTCTTGGTTGACGGCGCTGCCGCGGACGACGGCGAGGATCTGGTGGCCGTTGCGCCGGGCGTCCGACAGCCGCTCGACCAGCAGCATGCCCACGCCCTCCGACAGGCCCACGCCGCCTTCGGCCTGGCCGAAGGCGCGGCATCGGCCGTCGGGCGACAGGTTGCGCTGGCGGGCGAACTCGACGAACGTCCACGGCGTGGCCATGATCGTCACGCCGCCCGCGAGCGCCAGGTCGCAGTCGCCCGCCCGCAGCGCCTGCACCGCCAGGTGCAGCGCCACCAGCGACGACGAGCACGCGGTGTCCACCGTCATCGCGGGCCCCTCGAACCCGAAGGTGTAGGAGACGCGGCCGGAGGCGACGCTGCCCGAGTTGCCGGTGCCGATCAGCCCTTCGAGCTCCTCGGGCACCGCGCCCAGCTGGGTGGCGTAGTCGTGGTACATCACTCCGGCGAAGACGCCCGTACGGCTGCCGCGCAGCGTGTGGGGGTCGATCCCGGCCCGCTCGATCGCCTGCCAGGAGCTCTCCAGCAGCAGGCGTTGCTGCGGGTCCATCGCCAGGGCCTCACGCGGGCTGATCCCGAAGAAGCCGGGGTCGAACTCCGCCGCGCCGTACAGGAAGCCGCCGTGCCGTGCGTAGGAGGTGCCACGGTTGGCGGGGTCGGGGTCGTAGAGCTTGGCCAGGTCCCAGCCGCGGTCGGTGGGGAACTCGCCGATCGCGTCGCCCGCCTGGGCCACCAGGCGCCACAGGTCCTCGGGCGACTCGACGCCGCCGGGGTAACGGCAGGCCATGCCCACGATCGCGATGGGCTCGTCGTCGCCTGCCGACACGCGGGAGGCGACCGCGATCTCCCGCTTGCCGAGCAGCTCGCCCGCCAGGAAGGGGACGAGCACGGCCTGGGTCGGGTAGTCGAAGATCAGCGTCGCGGGCAGCCGCATGCCGGTGACCGCGCTGAGCCGGTTGCGGAACTCGACCGCCATCAGCGAGTCGAAGCCCAGCTCCTGGAAGGAGATGCCCTCGTCGAGGGCGGAGGCGTCGGAGAAGCCGAGCACCACGGCCAGCTGGTCGCGGACCAGGTCTTCCAGGACGGCCTGCTGTCCGGCCGGCGGCAGCGCCGCCAGCTGCTGCTTCAGGGTGGCCGCCGCTTCGGAGGCCGCCGTCACCACGCGCCGCGCGGGAGCCGAGATCAGGCCGCGCAGCAGGGGCGGCAGCGCGTCCGCGTGGCCTGCCAGGACCTTGAGGTTGAGCTGGGCGGGGACCAGCGTGGCCGCTCCGTTGCCGAGTGCGGCGTCGAAGAGGGTCAGGCCGTCCTCCGCCGTGAGCGGGTCGACTCCGGAGCGCGCCAGGCGCCGCAGGTCGGCTTCGTCGAGGTCGGCCAGGCCGCCTTCGCGCCACAGACCCCAGGCCAGCGACGTGCCCGCCAGACCCAGCCCCCGACGATGCTCGGCCAGCGCGTCCAAGAACGCGTTGGCCGCCGCGTAATTGCCCTGACCAGGACCACCCAGCACACCCGCCAGCGACGAGAACAACACGAACGCCGACAAGTCGAGGCCGGAGGTGAGCTCATGCAAGTGCCAGGCCGCCTCGGCCTTCGGCTTGAACACCGCCTCCAACCGCTCCGGCGTCAACGCGGTGATCACACCGTCGTCCAACACGCCCGCCGCGTGCACCACACCCCTCAGCGACGGAACCGAC
>JABFVJ010000126.1 GCA_013362835.1 Nonomuraea sp.
CGTGTCAGCGTGAGGAGTCGGGGATGCGCTCGGCGCGGCGGGCCGTGAGGCGGTCGGGGGCCGGCCAGCGCACGGCGTGGGCCCAGCCCGCCCGCTCGAACCAGCGGATCAGCCGCGCGCTGGGGTCGAACTGGCCCTTGAGCACGCCGTGCCGGGCGCAGGTGGGATCCACGTGGTGCCAGTTGTGCCAGCCTTCGCCGAGCGTCAGCATCGCCACCCACCACACGTTGGACGAAAGGTCCCTGGTGCGGAACGGGCGGTCGCCGAAGGTGTGGGCGATCGAGTTCACCGACCAGGTGACGTGGTGGACGACGGCGTAGCGGACCAGACCGCCCCACAGCAGCGCGCTCCACGCGCCCGCCCACGACATCGACCAGAGCCCGCCGACGGCGGCCGGAAGCGCGAACGACAGCAGCACGACCGCCGGGTAGGCGGCGTCGAAACGGCGCACGTCCGGGTCGGCCAGCAGGTCGGGCACCCAGTGCCGGCGGCTGGAACGCCGGCGGGCCGTGTAGAACCAGCCGATGTGGGCGTGCAGCATGCCGCGCAGCAGGGCCGGTCCGCTGTCGCCGTAGCGCCACGGCGAGTGCGGGTCGCCTTCGCGGTCGGCGTACTTGTGGTGGCGGCGGTGCTCGGCGGCCCACAGGGTGACGGGGCCCTCGACGGCCATGCCGCCGGCCAGCATGAGCGCGATCCGCAGAGCCCGGTTGGCCCTGAAGGCGCGGTGGGTGAACAGGCGGTGGTAGCCGATCGCGATGCCGAAGATGCTCACCAGGTACATCACGACCGCGATGGCCAGGTCGCGCGGGCCGATGCCCCAGCCCCAGGCGGCCGGCACCGCGAGGGCCGGCAGCAACACGGGCAGGACGACCAGGACGACCAGATAGGCGGTGCGGCGGCCGGTGGTGACCGTCACCGTCTCCGCCGTGCCCGGCTGCGGCAGGGATGACGTCACGTTTCCTCCCATGAGCGGTACGGGTCGATCAGGCTCCTCATTCAATGACCAAGCCCATGGACTGCGGCAATGTCCTGACAGTGACGGAGTAATTACCGTGAGGCACCAAAACAATGCACTCGGTCGGCATGAAGAAAGAGTGTGACGCCTCCCTAGAGTGATTGCACAGAGTGATCATCTTTGTGCGCTCCGATATCAGGCGGAAGGTCCACGCAATGGGTGCTGTCGATCAGACGACCACGGGCGGCTATCTAAAGAGGTACGACGAGGCGCTGGCCAAAGACCCGATATCCGCGTTCGGCCTGGTCCGGGAGTGGATGCGGACCGACTGGCGGAGCCTGTTCGCCGAGCTGCGCGAGCGGCGTCCCGTCTTCGTCACCCCCGCCTTCACGGTCGTGACCCGCTTCGCCGACGTCGCCGAGGTGCTCGCCCACGAGCAGGTCTTCTCCGTACGCGCCTTCGGTCCCCGCCTCGACGCCGCGCTGGGCGGCCCGTTCATGCTGGGCCGGGACGCCACGCCGATGAACTGGCGGGAGAAGGGCCTGATGCGGCTCATGCTCGCCCCGGAGGACGCGGCCGGCGTACGCGAGCTGACCGGCCGCCTCGCCGACGAGCTGCTCGACGCCGCCGGGCCCGGCGGGCGCCTGGAAGCGGTCGAAGGGCTGTTCCGCCCTGTCTCCCTCGGCGTGTGCGCGCGGTATTTCGGTGTCCCCGGCCCCGACCCGCGGACCCTGGGCCGGTGGACGCGCGCCATCGTCGCCGACGGCTTCGCGAACTTCCTCGGCGACCCGGAGCTCCAGGCGGCGTCCGTCAAGGCGGGCGCCGAGCTGGTCGGACACCTGCGTGACCTGCTCGCCGAGCACCGGGCCACGCTGCGCGCCGGCCAGGACCTTCCCGACGACGTCTTCGCCCGCCTGGTCCGGACGTCCCTGCCCGCCGGGGCCGCCGTCTCCGACGACCGCATCGTGATCAACATGGCCGGGCTGCCGCTGGGCTTCGTGGAGAGCGCGCCGGGGGCCATGGCCGAGGCGGTCGAGCAGCTTCTGCTGCGCCCGCGGGTGCTGGCCGAGGCCACGGCCGTCGCCGGGGATCCCGAGCGGTTCGATCCGTACGTCTGGGAGGCGCTGCGGTTCAGCCCGTTCTTCAAGCTGATTCCCCGGCTGTGCGAGCGCGACCACGTCCTGGCCGCCGGCACGCCGCGCAGCACGGTGATCCCGGCGGGCACGTTCGTGCTCGCCGCGCCGGCCTCCGCCATGTTCGACGCGGCCGTGGTGCCGGAGCCCGACGAGTTCCGCCTCGACCGTCCCCGCCACCACCAGCTGTTCTTCGGCTCCGGTCAGCACTCCTGCCTGGGCGTGCACGTGGCCCGCGTGGTGATCGCCGAGACCGTACGCCGCCTGCTGCTGCGTCCCGGCGTGCGGCTGCTGCCCCCGCCGGAGGGCCGGGTGGAGCGGTCACTCGGGATCTTCCCCGACACCTTCGCCCTCGCGCTCGGCACCGGCGCGCGGGAAGGCTGACGATGGCGGCGAGCCGAGCACGCAGCATCGCCACGGACGGCCTGTCCAACCGGCTCAGGTTCCTGGCCCTGATCCACGGCCGCCCCCTCTGGGACCTGCTGCAGAGCAGCCGACCGGTACGGCGCCGGATCAACGCCTCGCTGATCGACCACGCGATCCGCGAGATGCCGCCGCGCCCAGAGCCGCTGAGCACCATGGCCGACTACACCTCGTGGGCCTCCCTGACCGACCGCGCCTACAGCGGCAGGCACCTGCCTCCGGTCGCCGTCGCCGAAGGGCGGCTGCCCACCCCCGACCGTGCCGCCGACCTGTTCACCCGCGGCGAGGCCATGATCCCGTGCCCGCGTTCCACGGTGCTGTTCGCGTACTTCGCCCAGTGGTTCACCGACGGCTTCCTGCGCGGCGACGTCAACGTCCCGCGCGACCCGCGCAAGAACAGCTCCAACCACCACATCGACCTCAACCAGGTGTACGGCCTCGACGAGGCGGCGACGGCCTCGTTGCGCGCGTTCGACGGCGGGCTGCTCAAGAGCCAGTCGGTCGGCGGCGGTGAGTTCCCGCCCTACCTGTGCGAGAACGGCAAGATCAAGCCGGAGTTCGCCCCGCTGCGCGTCATCCGCTTCGACCGGCTCTCCGACGCCCAGCGCGACACGCTGTTCGCCACCGGCAGCGACCGCGGCAACGGCCAGATCGGCTTCACCATGCTCACGGTGCTCTTCCTGCGTGAGCACAACAGGGTGGCGCGGCTGCTGGCCCGGGAGAATCCGCGCTGGGACGACGAACGGCTGTTCCAGACCGCCCGCAACGTCCTCATCGTGCTGCTGATCAAACTGGTCGTCGAGGAGTACATCAACCACATCACTCCTTACCACTTCCGGTTCGCCCTCGACCCGTGGCTGTCGAAGCGGCTCGACCGCGCGACCTGGCACCGGCAGAACTGGGCCTCCGTGGAGTTCAATCTCGTCTACCGCTGGCACAGCCTGGTCCCGTCCCGCTTGTCGGTGGCCGGGCGGGAGCTGCCGATGGCCGAGACCTTCTTCGCCGGCTCGCTGATCCCCGGTCCCGGCCTCGGACGGCTGTTCGAGGACGCCTCCCGCCAGCGCGCCGGCCGCGTCGGCCTGTTCAACACCGACCCCGTGCTGCGTGAGATCGACGTGGCCAGCATCGCCGACTCCCGGGTGCTCGGCCTGGCGCCGTACAACGACTACCGCGAGCACTGCCGCTTCCCCCGGGTGCGCGCCTTCGAACAGATCTCCGGCGACCGGCGGGTCAGCGGCGCGCTGCGCGACCTCTACCGCGACGTTGACGACGTCGACCTGTACGTCGGGCTGTTCGCCGAGGAGCCCGGCTCGCCCGACGCGATCCTGCCGCCGCTGCTGACCAAGATCATCGCCATCGACGCCTTCTCCCAGGCGCTCACCAACCCGTTGCTGGCGCCGCGGATCTTCAACGCGGCCACGTTCTCCCCCCAGGGCCTGCGGGTCATCACGGCCACGCGCACGCTCTCGGACGTGCTGCGCCGCAACACGCCCGAAGACCCGGCCCCCCGCTTCGTCAGCATGTCCCGGCGGGCCCGACCATGACCGGCGCCGACGATCCGCCCGCCGCGCCCCTGCGCGCCCTGGCCCGGGAGCTGGTGGACATCGCGGTCACGATCC
>JABFVJ010000481.1 GCA_013362835.1 Nonomuraea sp.
GCCTCCGCCCGGCCCCACGCGCCGTCGACGTCGCGCAGCGCGTCGCGGATCAGCGCGCCCTGCGGGTCGTCGCCGATCAGGTCGGCGAAGGCCACGTCGAGGCCCAGCGCACGGCAGCCGAGCGCCACCCCGGCCCCGGTGTTCCCGATCCGGTCGGCCACGGGAGGCACGTGGTAGGTGTCCCGGTACGGCAGGGGCAGCTCCGGCACATAGACCGTGGTGTCCACCCCGGCGCCGCCGAGGACCAGCACGTCACGCATCAACGATCGTCGACCTTCCGGAAACGTCAGCGGTTCACCAGGGGACCGGAGCCGGTGGAGCCGCGGACGACGAGCTCGGGCTGGAAGATCAGCTCGACGTGTTTGGCCGGGGCGCCGTTGACCTCCTCCAGCAGCGTCTGCACCGCGGCCGAGGCCATCGCCCCGATCGGCTTGCGCACGGTCGTCAGCGGCGGGTCGGTGAACGCGATCAGCGGCGAGTCGTCGAACCCGACCACCGACACGTCGCCGGGCACCGACATGCCCTTCTGCCGGCAGGCCCGGATCGCGCCGAGCGCCATGAGGTCGCTCGCGCACACGATGCCCGTGCAGCCGCGGGCGAGGAGTTGCGCGGCCGCCGCCTGGCCGCCCTCGACCGAGAACAGCGAGTGGGAGATCAGGTCGTCGACGTCGGTGGCGCCGAGCAGATGGGCCATCGCCTGCTTGTAGCCCTCGATCTTCCTGATCACCGGGACGAACCTGCGCGGCCCGAGCGCGAGCCCGACCCGTTCGTGACCGAGGTCGACCAGGTGCTGGACGGCCAGGCGGGCCGCGAGGCGGTCGTCGGGCGAGATGAAGGGGGCGTCGATGTGCTCGCTGTAGCCGTCGACCAGCACGATCGGCAGGCCGCGGTCGGTCAGGCGGGTGTAGCGGTCCATCCGGGCGGTGGTGTCGGCGTGCAGCCCGGAGACGAAGACGATGCCGCTCACCCCCCGGTCGACCAGCAGCTCGGTGAACTCGTCCTCGGGCGCGCCGCCGGGCAGCTGGGTGCACAGCACGGGCGTGTAGCCGTGCTGGGTCAACGCCTTCTCGATGGCCTGCGCGAACGCCGGGAAGATCGGGTTGTCCAGCTCGGGCGTGACCAGCCCGATCAGGCCGTTGCTGCGCTGCCTGAGCCGGGGCGGCCGTTCGTAGCCCATGAGGTCGAGGGCCGTCATGACCGCCTGGCGGGTGCCGGCCGAGACACCGGGTTTGCCGTTGAGCACCCGGCTGACCGTGGCCTCACTCACCCCGGCCTGGGCGGCGATGTCGGCTAGGCGAGCGTGACCGTTCATGGAACACACTTTACTTTCCACCAGGCGGCCGAATCGGCTGCTCCGGGGACATCCGAGGCCAGCAGCAGCTCTCCCCCGGCCGCGAAGTCGACGGGCGCGCCGGTCAGGTTGACCGTGCACAGCAGGTCGCCGCGCGAGAAGACGAGCGTGCCCTCGGGCGAGTCGTGCCAGACCAGGTCGCCGTCGAAGGAGCGGCGCAGGCGCAGCGCGGCGCGGTAGAGCTCCAGCGTCGAGCCCGGCACGCCGTCCTGGGCCTGGACGCTCAGCCCGGCCCAGGCGGCCGGGATCGGCAGCCACGGGTCGCGCCAGCCCAGGTCGCGCGTCCACGGCAGCGGGACCCGGCAGCCGTCGCGGCCGCTGTCGGGGTCGCGCAGCCGCTGCGGATCCTGGCACACCTCTTCGGGCAGGTCGAGCACCTCGGGCAGGCCCAGCTCCTCGCCCTGGTAGACGTACGCCGAGCCGGGGAGCGCGAGGGTGAGCAGCGCGGCGGCGCGGGCCCTGGCCAGGCTGCCGTAGCGGGTGACGTGCCGCTTGACGTCGTGGTTCGACAGCACCCAGGTGGTGGGCGCGCCGACGGACGCGGCCGTGGCGAGCGAGGAGTCGATGACCGTACGCAGCTCGGCGGCGTCCCACGGGGTGAACAGGTAGTGGAAGTTGAACGCCTGGTGCAGCTCGTCGGGGCGGACGTACATGGCCAGGCGCTCGGCCGTCGGCGCCCACGCCTCGGCCACGCCGATGCGCTCGCCGGGGTAGGAGTCCAGCACCCGCCGCCACGCCCGGTGGATCTCGTGTACGCCGTCATTGTCGAAGTACGGCACCGGCTCCCGGCCGATCATCCTGGTCTGGTCGGGGTGGCCGACGTCGGGCAGGCCGCGCGGCTTGACCATGCCGTGCGCGACGTCCACGCGGAAGCCGTCGACGCCCAGGTCGAGCCAGAAACGCAGGATCGACTCGAACTCGCCGCGCACCTCCTCGCTGTCCCAGTCGAGGTCGGGCTGGGCGGGGTCGAACAGGTGGAGGTACCACTGCCCGTCCTCGACCTGGGTCCAGGCCGGGCCGCCGAAGATCGACTCCCAGTCGTTGGGCTCGTCGCGGAAGATGTACCGATCGCGCCGCTCGCCGCGCAGCGCGTCCTGGAACCAGGGATGGGCCGAGGAGGTGTGGTTCGGGACGACGTCCACGATGACGCGCAGGCCGTGCCCGTGGGCCTCGTCGATGAGCGCCTTGGCGTCGGCAAGCGATCCGAACAGCGGGTCAACATCCCTGTAGTCCGCCACGTCGTAGCCGAAGTCGGCCATCGGCGAGGTGTAGAACGGCGTCAGCCAGACGGCGTCCACCCCGAGCTCCACCAGGTACGGCAGGCGATCGCGTACGCCGATCAGGTCGCCGACGCCGTCACCGTTGCCGTCAGCGAAACTGCGCACGTAGACCTGGTAGATCACGGCGTCACGCCACCACATGGTCATGGATTTCCCCCTGAGTTCCGGGGACCATGAAAGCCCTTGCCGCAAGTTTACGCAAGCCCTTCCATGCACCTCATATCCGGATTTTTAGGTATACGGACGCCTAAAACCCCCGTCCGAAACGCGGAGGAGCTAGATTCTTTATGTCAAGGGTGGACATGCAGCGTTAAGGCGCGATGTACTACCTCTTCAATCAGCCCCGTCACAGGTGACACGCGTGCAAGGTGTGGGCCCATGAGCTCGGTCGTTCTCGACAAAGTGACCAAGGTGTATCCGGGCGACTACCTCGCGGTCGACCGGTTGAGCCTGCAAGCCGAGGATGGCGAGTTTCTCGTCCTCCTCGGGCCTTCCGGCTGCGGCAAGTCCACCTTGTTGCGCATGATCGCGGGCTTGGAGGAGATCACGGAGGGCGACCTCTGGCTTGACGGCCAGCTCGCCAACCACCTTGCGCCTCGCGACCGCGACGTCGCCATGGTGTTCCAGAACGGCGCCCTCTACCCGCACAGAACCGTGCGGGGGAACATCGCCTTCCCCTTGGAGATCGCCAAGTCGGACCCGGCGATGGTGCGCGACCGTGTGACCGAACTGTCGAAGGCGCTGCACATCGACGAGACCCTCGACCGGCGGCCCGGCACGCTGTCGGGCGGTCAGCGGCAGCGCGTGGCGATGGGACGGGCGATCGTCCGGCAGCCGAAGCTGTTCCTCATGGACGAGCCGCTGTCGAACCTCGACGCCGGCATGCGCACCGAACTCCGCATGGAGATCTCCGCGCTGGTCAGATCGCTCGGGGTCACCACGATCTACGTCACGCACGACCAGGTCGAAGCACTCACCCTGGCCGACCGGATCGCCATCCTCAATCGCGGCGTCCTGCAAGACGTCGGCACTCCGGCCCAGATTTACAACGATCCAGCGACTGCGTTCGTGGCGGCCTTCCTCAACTCTCAGCAGTTGAACCTGTTGGCGGCCGGTGTCAGGACGCCGCAGAACCAGTATGTCATGCTCGACTTCGGTCCGCACCGCCTCACGCTCCCCTGGAGCGATCCCAGGGCGTACGCGATCTCTCAGCACACCGGCGGCCAGGTGCTGGTCGGCATGCGGCCCGACGGTCTCGCCCCTGTTCCGGAGTCCTACGAAGGGCCCTCGTTCTACGGGCGCGTGCGGGCGCTGGAGTACCACGGGCACGAGTGGCTGGCCTACCTCGAATGCGGGATGCCGGCCGTACCGGTGCCGGAGCCTCCGGACCCGCGTACCCGCATCAACGGCGAGCGCAACGGGGCCGGCGGGCTGACCGGGATGGTGCGGCGGCTGTTCTCGCAGCGGGAGGAGGAGCGGGAGGAGCAGGA
>JABFVJ010000252.1 GCA_013362835.1 Nonomuraea sp.
GTCTGCCTGCTCAGCGCGAGGCTGTCGGCCAGCCGCTCCCTGGCCGCGCCGATCTCGCCCAGCATGGCCGCGACCCGGCCGATCCTGGCCAGGCAGCGCGCCAGCTCGGAGTCGCCGCCCAGCTCCCGCAGCCACGGGACGGCCATCTCGTACTGGGACTTGGCCGTCTCCAGGTCGCCGCGGGCCTCGGCCACCGCGCCGAGCTGCGCCGCCATCCTCGCCATCAGCCAGCGGTGGCCGTGGTCGCGGGCGCGGGCCAGGGCCTCGTCGCCGAGCCGCTGGGCCTCGCGCAGCCGGCCCCTGGTCAGCGCCACCGCCGACAGCCCGGCCAGGCCGGCCGCCTGGTTCCACACGTCGCCCGACTCGGTGGCGGCGGCGAGACCCCGCTCGGCGTGGTGCGCGGCCTCGTCGATGCGGCCCATGCGCAGCAGCACCACGACCATGAGGCTGTGCATGACGCAGCGGGCGAACAGGTCGCCCTCGGCGAGGCCCGCCATGCTCTCCTGGGCGACCTCCAGCGAACGACCGAGCTCGTCCCTGGCCTCCAGCCCGTAGGCGAGGTACGCCTTGGCGTGCGCGACGCGCTCGTCGGGCACGTGGTCGAGGTCGAGCGCGAGCAGGCGTTCGATCCAGCCGACGATCTCGGTGAGGTTGCCCGAGATGGGCAGCAGGGCGGTGCTGCTGGCGCAGAGACGCAGGCCGAGCGGGGCGTTGCCGGACTCGGCCGCCCAGTCGAGCGCGGCCCGCTGGTCGTCGAGCAGCCGCTTGCTCGTCTTCAGTGACTCCAGGCGCTCCGCCCAGGGCACGCCGGGCGCCACCATCTCGGTCGTGAAGTGGCGTTCCTGGAGGTCGCAGAGGACCGCGAGATGCCGTTCGCGCAGGACCTCGCGCTCGCCGGCCTGCTCCAGCCGTTCCATCGCGTACCGCTTGATCGTCTCCAGCAGGCGGTAGCGCCTGCGTTCCTCGTCGCACTGCACGAGGGACTTGTCGACCAGGCCGCCGAGGAGGTCGACGATCTCGGCGCGGGAGATGGGCCGCTCGGCGCAGACCTGCTCGGCCAGGTCGAGGTCGAAGTCGCGGGCGAAGACCGACAGCCGCCGCAGCAGCACCTGCTCCTTGGCCGAGAGGAGGTCGTAGCTCCACTCCACGGCGGCGAGCAGGGTGCGCTGCCGGGCAGGCGCGGTACGGCCGCCGGTGGTCAGCAGGGAGAACCGGTCGTCGATCCGGTCGGCGATCTGACCGGGACTGAGCAGGCTCGTACGGGCCGCCGCCAGCTCCAGCGCCAGAGGCAGCCCGTCGAGCGCCTGGCACAGGCGTACGACGTCGGGCAGGCTCTCGGGCCCGAGCCGGGTGCCCGCGGCGGCGGCGCGGTCCATGAACAGCTGCACGGACTCGGCGTCGGCGTGGCCCATGTCGGGCAGGTCGAGCGGCGGCACCCGCCAGATGAGCTCGCTCGCGATGCGCAGCGGCTCTCGGCTGGTGGCCAGGATGCTCAGCCGGGGACAGGAGGCGACCAGTTCGGCGGCCACCTCGGCGCACCGGTCGACCAGGTGTTCGCAGTTGTCGAGCAGCAGCAGGCAGCGCAGGTCGCGCAGCCTGGCCGTGACGGTGTCGGGCAGCGGGCGGCCGCTCTCCTCGCGTACGCGCAGCACGCGGGCGATCTCGGGGGCGACCAGCTCGGGACGGCTCACCCTGGCCAGCTCGATCAGCCAGACCCCGTCGGGGAAGCGGGGCACCAGACCGGCGGCCACCCGCAGGGCGAGGCGGGTCTTGCCGATGCCGCCGACGCCGCAGAGGGTGACCACGCGCGTCTCGCCGAACAGCCCGCGCAGGTCGTCGAGGTCGCGTTCGCGGCCGACGAACCGGTTGGGCTCTGCTGGAAGGTTGTGCCGGGGGGCCTCTGGCATGTGTTCACCCTGCGTCGCCGAAGGATCACACTCTTCCACAGTGTCGCACTTTTCACAGGCCAAGCGAGCTGACGATCGCCCTTTCGTCCACGACGCGCAGCACGGGGTCGCCCAGCAGCCGCCTGGCCACCTCGAAGGGCGCCACGACCATGGTGGCCCTGCGCTCGGCGGCCAGCACGCGGCAGCCGACGACGGTCGGCTCGTGGGCGGCGATCACGGTGTGGGCCCCCGACATCATGGCCAGGTCGAGCACCCGCAGGCCCTTGAACAGGTCGCCGGCCGCGTCGATGACGACGTCGTCCTTGCCGACCACCAGGCGCCCGGTCAGGTTGCGCAGGTCGGCGGCCAGCTCGTCGTGGCCGAACGCGCGCCCGCCCAGCAGCAGCGCCTCGCCCGCCAGCGGGCCGAACTCCAGCGGGCTCGCGCTGAGCAGCCCGGCGAACGGCAGCGCGCCGGGCACCGGGCGGAAGGCGTAGACCTTGTCGGCCCTGACGTCGGCGGTGTCGCGGGGACCCTGGATGATCATCATGCGGGCCGGGCCCGAGCCGCCGAGCACGGCGACCCCGCCCGCCCACGCGACGGCGTGGACCGCCACCGGCAGCGACGCGCCGAGCGGGACGTCGACGAGCACGTGGTCGCCGTAGGCCAGGCCGTCGCGGCGCAGGCCGGCCGCCGCACGGGTGACGCGCCTGGCGAACGCCGCGTAGGACAGCACCTCGCCGGTCCTGACGTCGCTCACCGCGGGCTGATCGCCCTTGCTCGGGGCCGAGCTCATGACCAGCTCTGTCCACGTCATGACGACACTGTAGGGACCGCGGCCCCGCTTGCCATGCGCACAATTGTGCAACCCGCTATGTACGTCCCGGATCGCGCTGATAGAGCTCGGTGAGCGGGGCGAGCCGGTCGGCCGGCACGTTCAGCCGCAGGCCGGGGCCCTCCACCTGCTCCCACGCCACGAGCTTGCTGCCCGCGAGCCGCCGCCTGATCAGTGCGCGGACCAGCAAGGGCGCCCGGCCTCCCGGGCCGCGTTCGTAGCCGAAGAGCTTGCCCGTCCAGCGGGGCACGACGACGAGGCCGCTGAGCCTGAAGGCGTTCTGCACGCCCATCAGCAGGGGGCCGTCCTGGCGCAGCCGTACGTCGGCGACCTTGCCGACGACCTCGCCCTCGGAGTCGGTCACCGTGGCGCCCATGAAGTCGCTGATCCTGGGCGCGGGACCGTCGGCGTGCACGACCTCGCCCTCGGGCGGGCCCGCGCCGCCGCTGCCGGGGATCCTGGAGATCACGTTGTCGCGCGTCCAGCGTTCGAGTGCGGGCTCGGCGGGCTCGCCGCCGACCTTGACGGCGCTGCCGATCTCGCTGACCAGGTGCATGGGGATGCGCCGGGGCTGCGGGAGCTCCTCGGGCCTGAACAGCTCGGTCACCGACGTCATCAGCCGGCCGGGCACGCCGCCGATGCGCGGTCCGAGCGCGAGCGGCCCGGCGAGGACGGCCGCCACGTACGGCGGGTCGCCGGCCAGCTCCAGGTCGTCGACCTTGCACACCAGGGCGCCGGTGTGGGCACGTACCACCTGCCGGTCCAGCAGGTGCAGGTCGGCGTGGATCTCCCTGGCCCTCATTGCCCCGCCTTCGTCGCCACCATCAGCGGGATCGCCGCCACCGCGACCAGCCCGAGCAGGATCATGTACGCGGTCCCGAGCGTGTTGGTGAACCGCCTGTTGACCCGGTCGCCCATGTAGTCGGGATCGTTGGCGATCATCAGCACCGGCAGGTACGTCAGCGGCAGCGCGGCGGCCGAGAACACCAGCGAGTACTCCGTCACCATGATCGGATCGATGGTCGTCAGGACGAGCGCGGTGGCCAGGATGACGACGACGAGCACCACGGCGTGGAACCGCGCCGCCTCCCGAGGCCGCACCAGCTTGCCCCACTGCCAGCCGAAGTACTGGCTGAGCGTGTACCCGGACGACAACGCCGTCTCCAGCGTCGCGCCGAACGTGGCCGCGAACACCCCGAAGATCACCAGCGCCAGCCCGATCTGCCCGAGCCCGACCCCCACGGGCAGCACCATCTGCGCCAGCGACTCCACCTGCGCCCCCACCGGCAGGAACACCGTGGCCGCGCAGCCCGCGATGGCCAGCGACAGCACGCCCCCGAGCGGGAAGCCGACGAACACGTTGGCGCGGGCGGTCACCAGGTCGGTACGCGTCCACCGCTCCTCGACGCCGCCCGAGGAGAAGAAGAACACCTCGTACGGCGTCATGGCCCCGCCGAGCAGCGCGATGGCGTAGTACCAGTACGTCGGCGCGCCCTCCGCGTGCGGCGGCGAGGCGAGCTGGGCGCCCAGCTCGCCCCAGTCGGGCCCGAGCCGCCACAGCGCCACGGCGAACACCACCAGCGCCAGCCCGGCCAGCCCGAACACCCGCTCCATCGTCTCGAACCGCACCCGCCACATGACCAGCCAGGCGACGAAGGCCACCCCCGGCACCCACAGCAGGTAGTTGACGCCGGTGGCGAGCTCCAGGGCGAGCGAGGCGCCGCCGATCTCCGCGGCCAGCGTGAGCAGGTTGATGAGGAACGAGGCCGCCAGGTTGAGCAGGCCGGCTCTCGGGCCGAGGCGCTCGCGCACCAGGTCGAACACCGGCCGCCCGGAGACCGCGGCGATCCTGCCGGACATCTCGGCGAACAGGCAGATGCCGACGACGCCGACCACCACGACCCACGCGAGCGACATCCCGAACCTGGCCCCGACCAGCGCGTTCGCCACCAGGTCGCCGATGTCCACGAAGCCGCCGAACGCGGTGAGAATGCCGAGCGTGACGGCGAAGAGCTTCCTCACCCGACCGCCTCCAGCTCGCGGACCGCGCGGGCCGGGTCTTCGATCCCGTTCCTCCTGACCTGGATGAGCAGGTCGTCCACGACGTCCTCGGCGCGCTGGATCCGGTCGAGCAGCCGGTCGCGCACCTGGTCGGAGCGCTCCGACGGCGGCTGGACCCCGCCGAACTGGTCGGCGACCGCGTCGAGGTCGCCCGCCGCCTCGGTCAGCACGGTCTTGAGGTACGGACGGGTGAGCCGCCCCGAGTCCTGGACGGCCACGCGCACGATCCGCACGGTCGAGGAGACGCTCTCGGCCGACGCCTGGGCCTTGAGCGCGTAGTCATGATCATCCCATGCCGGGCTCACGCACCCGGCGACCGCCACGAGCAGCACGAGAAGGGTCACCACCCGCTTCACGTACGACCTCTTCACGTACGGCCTCGGAGCAGGAAGTAGGTCAGCAGCCCGAGGAGCGCGGCGAACTGTCCCCACGCGGCAAGCAGCACGAGTCCTTCGTCCGTCACGGGTCCCCTCTGCCCGCCTACCCTTGATCCATGCGGGACGAATCCCTCGGACGCATCCTCGACGCCGCCTACGCGAGCCTGCTGGAGCAGGGCCTGCGCCGGTCGACCATGGACGACGTGGCCCGGCGGGCCGGCATCGCCCGCGTCACCGTCTACCGGCGATTCCCGCGTAAGAGCGACCTGGTCCAGGCGGTGATCACCAGGGAGCTGCGCCGGTTCCTGCGGGCGTTCGAGCAGGCGGTCGCGCCGCTGCCGACGATGGCCGACCGGGTGGTGGAGGGGTTCGCGGTGGCGCTGCGGCTGGCGCGCGGGCATCCGCTGCTGCGCAGGCTGCTCGCCACCGAGCCGGAGACGATCCTGCCGCTGCTGACGCTGGAGGCGGGGCCGTACCTGGCGGTGGCGCGGGCGTACCTGGCGCGGCATCTGGCCGTACGGGAATCAGACGCGCTCGCCGAGACGTTCATACGGGTGGCGCTGTCGTTCGTGCTGGTACCCGACAGTGCGATCCCTCTCGGCAACGACGAGGACGCCAGGGCTTACGCCCGCAGACACCTTGTCCCGCTCTTGCCATGAGAGGGGATCAACTAGACTTAGTAGGTCGCGACTTCGCGCGGCCGCCCCCACGACACAGAGCGAGACGTCATCATGCCTTTGAACAGCCGCGACGACCTGCGGAACATCGCGATCATCGCGCACGTCGACCATGGCAAGACCACGCTGGTCGACGCCATGCTCTGGCAGTCCGGGGCCTTCCGCGCAAACCAGGACGTCGACGACCGGGTCATGGACTCCAACGACCTGGAGCGCGAGAAGGGCATCACCATTCTCGCCAAGAACACCGCCGTGCAGCACGGCGGCATGACGCTCAACATCATCGACACCCCCGGCCACGCCGACTTCGGCGGTGAGGTCGAGCGCGGCCTGTCCATGGTCGACGGCGTGGTGCTGCTGGTCGACGCCTCCGAGGGCCCGCTGCCGCAGACGCGGTTCGTGCTGCGCAAGGCCTTCGCCGCGAAGATGCCGGTCATCCTGTGCATCAACAAGGTCGACCGTCCCGACGCCCGCATCAAGGAGGTCGTCGACGAGGTCTACGAGCTGTTCATGGACCTCGACGCCACCGAGGAGCAGATCGACTTCCCGATCGTCTACGCCTCGGCCAAGGCCGGCCGCGCGTCCCTGAACCGTCCCGACGACGGCGGCATGCCCGACTCGGAAGACCTGGAGCCGTTGTTCGACATCATCAAGTCGACGATCCCGGCGCCCACCTACGACCCCAACGCGCCGCTGCAGGCGCACGTCACCAACCTCGACGCCTCCTCCTACCTCGGCCGCATCGCCCTGTGCCGGATCCACCAGGGCGTCATGCACAAGGGCCAGCAGGTCGCCTGGTGCCGCACCGACGGCACGATCCAGAAGGTGAAGATCACCGAGCTGCTGATGACGGAGGCGCTGGAGCGCAAGCCGGCCGAGCAGGCGGGCCCCGGCGACATCATCGCCATCGCGGGCATCCCGGAGATCATGATCGGCGAGACGCTGGCCGACCCCGAGGACCCGCGCCCGCTGCCGCTGATCACCGTCGACGAGCCGGCGATCTCGATGACGATCGGCACCAACACCTCGCCGCTGGTCGGCAAGGCCAAGGGCTCCAAGGTCACCGCCCGCATGGTCAAGGACCGCCTCGACAAGGAGCTCGTCGGCAACGTGTCGCTGCGCGTGCTCCCGACCGAGCGTCCCGACGCCTGGGAGGTGCAGGGCCGCGGCGAGCTGGCCCTCGCCATCCTGGTCGAGCAGATGCGCCGCGAGGGCTACGAGCTGACCGTGGGCAAGCCGCAGGTCGTCACCAAGACCATCGACGGCAAGGTGCACGAGCCGGTCGAGCGCCTGACGGTCGACTGCCCGGAGGAATACCTCGGCGCGGTCACCCAGCTCCTGGCGGTGCGCAAGGGCCGCATGGAGCACATGACCAACCACGGCACCGGCTGGATCCGCATGGAGTTCGTGGTCCCGGCGCGCGGCCTGATCGGCTTCCGCACCGAGTTCCTGACCGAGACCCGCGGCACCGGCCTGGTCCACCACGTGTTCGACTCCTACGAGCCGTGGTTCGGCGAGCTGCGCACCCGCAACAACGGCTCGCTGGTGGCCGACAGGTCGGGCCCGGTGACGGCGTTCGCCATGCTCAACCTCCAGGAGCGCGGCACGCTGTTCGTCTCGCCGACCACCGAGGTCTACGAGGGCATGATCGTCGGCGAGAACTCGCGTTCCGACGACATGGACGTGAACATCACCAAGGAGAAGAAGCTCACCAACATGCGCTCGTCCACGAGCGAGGAGACCGAGAAGGTCATCCCGCCGCGGACGCTGTCGCTGGAGCAGGCGCTCGAGTTCATCCGCGAGGACGAGTGCGTGGAGATCACGCCCGACGCCGTGCGCATCCGCAAGGTCGTGCTCGACGCCTCCACCCGTGGGCGCGCCGCCGCGCGTGCCAAGCGCGCCTGATTTCTTTTTCCACACCCGGCCGCGGGTCGCTCCTTTTCCGAGCGGCACGCGGCTGACGTGTCAGCGGGATCTGTCAACGATCCGGCCTACGCACGTGCGATGGAAGGGCTCTCCCGTGCCTCGCTGTAAAGAAGGGCGGTTATGGGAGCAGCTGTAATGACACCGTGACCCTATGCCATAGAACAAACGGGCATTCGGGAGAATCATCCCAATTGTGGGAAAGCTCCGGATGGCAATCTCATTCGGGCTGGCTCTGGTGTCGTTCGGGGCGATTGTTTGGTGCACCATCGCAGCCAGACCCGTGGCCGGGCCCGCGCGGCCCAAGAGCACCGCTGTGTCCAACCCTTGGGCGGCCGCCGCCGCCCGCGCGGATCCCGCCGACGGATGGGCGCGTACGGCCACCACCGTCGTCTCGGTGACCCGGGCCCGTACGTCCGACCTCGACGCCGTCCCCGAAGGGCGGATCGACCCCCGGCAGCGCCAGGTCAAGGTGACCGTCAGGCACCGGCTGCAGATGCGTCCCGACGACCCGCTGGCCGAGGCGCTGCGCCAGGGCGGCGGGTTCCCCGGCGCGCTGCCGCAGGTGACCGATTCCGCGTTCGGCGCGGTCAAGGTGGACGGCCTCGCGCTCGCGCCCACCACGCGGCTCCCGCCGGTCGTCGTCTCGTCGCCGGGGGACGTCACGGCCGAGTTCACCGTGACGCTGCTGCGTCAGGTCAAGGTCGAGGACCTGCTGACGTTCGGCTTCACCGCCCCGACGGCGTTCCCGCTGATCGTGGTGGTGCGCACGGTCACCGTGGTGCCCGGCGAGTGGAGCGTGCTGCGGATGGAGGGCATCCTGCCGGAGCGGCAGGAGGCCGAGCTGCTGCGCTTCTCCGTCGGCGCGTACCCGGTGAGCCTGACGCTGGCGCCTGACTCCTACGGCTTCCCCGACGTGACCGTGGAGGACGACTTCTCGTGGGCCACGGCGCTCGGCATCATGACGGCGATAGCGCTGGCCGTGTTCCTGGTGCGCTCGCTCGGCAGGCAGTGGTGGCAGCGGGTGCCGAACAGGGAGCTCGTCATCGGGCTCGCGCTGGCCGTGCCCACCCTGCTGATCCCGCTGGTCGCGAGCGCCTGGTCGCCCGTCGCGTACGTGATCCTCTTCGTGGCCGTGCCCGTCATGGCGCTGCGGCACGCCGGGCGCGTGCTGCCCACGAGCCCGCCGTGGACCACGCGCGACCTGCTGACGGTGACCGGGCTCGGGGTGCTGCTCGGGATCGGCATGCTGAGCTGGTCGTGGCTGCACGGCCAGCTTCCCGGGCCGGCTCTGCTGGCCGGGGCCCTGGTCGCGGCCACGGCGGCGGCCGGGGCGGCGGTCGGCTTCAGCGTGGACCTCGGGGTCAGGCCGGTGGTCGTCCGGCTGGCCGCGCTGTCGGCCGAGGCCGCGATCGGGCTGCTGGCGCTGGCCCTGTGGCTGCGGGCGCTGCTGACCGGGGTCTACCCGCCCGACAGCGTACGGCTGGTGCTGGGGCTGAGCTGGGCCATGATCCCCGTGGCCGCCGTGGCCGTGGCGACCAAGGCGTGGAGCCGCGGCGCGGTGGCCGGAGCGGTTGTGGTGAGCCTGCTCGTGCAGGGCTGGCCGACGGAGTGGCTGGACGCCGGGTCGTGGAGCCTGTCCGTGCCGCACCCGGTCGTCCCGAGGATCGGGATCCTGCCCCTCGACCCGCTCGTACGCGGGGTGCTCGGGCTGCTGCTGCTCGGGTTCGTCATGCTGGTGCTGCGGCTGTGGCGGCTCGGCTGCCACCTGTCGGCGACGGACAACCCGGCCGCCGAGTCCACGATGATCGTCGTGCTGATGGTGCTCTACATCACGCCGGGCGGCAGCACCACGCTGGCCGACATCGACGTGCCGCTGCCGCTGCTCGCGATCACCTCGATCGTGGCCTGGGTGACCGCCCGCTGGCTGCTGTCCGGGCCGCGTACGGACGTCGTCGAGCCCGGCACGCAGGAGGAGCACCGGCAGCTCATCAGGGCCGCCCTGCACAAACGCCTGCTGCTCGTCGCCGAGCAGGAGCTCTACCGCATGGGCAGGACCAGGATCGGCGGCGGCGACCTGTCGATGGCCGAGTTCGACCAGCGGCGGCAGGCCCTGGAGTCGGCGCTGCGCGAGCACGGACGTCACCCCGAGACCGCCTTCGCCACGGCCGCCGGCTGCACGCCCTGGCACAACGGCGTGCGCGCCTTCACCGTGAGCCTGCTGCTGAGCCTGCCGTTCGCCCTGGTCTACGGCTGGCCGGAAGGGGTGGATCTGACGAGCTTCGTCTTCGACGGGCGCTACCTGCTCACCCTGCCCGCCTTCGGCTTCCTGTTCGGCTACTTCTACCCGCGCGTACGCGGCACCCAGCCGATGACCAAGGCGCTGCACCTGACGGCCGCGGCCCTGCTGACCAGCCTGGCCGGATACCTGTCGACGCTGGTCGAACCGGACATCGGGGCCTTCGACAAGGCGACGGTCGTGGCCATCGTGGTCGGGCAGGTGATGATGGTCTGCGTCGGGCTCGGGCTGTTCTGGGAGTGGCGCATCATGCACCTGGCCGGCGAGCCCTGGGCCCGGGTGCGCAACCTGCGCAGCGTACGCAGCCTGGCCGCGCCGACGCTGGCCCTCGTGCTGGCCGCGGGCACCACGGCGGCCAGCTCGGCGGCCGGTCAGACGGTCGACCGCATCCTGAAGGGTGACCAGATCACGACCAGCCAGAGATGAGCCTCAGCGGCGCGGCAGCTCGCTGCCCCTGACGTGCGCGCACTGCCACTCGACCAGCGCGGCGCAGTCGCGCCAGACCCGCTCGACGCGCTCGCGCACCTCGGGGGTGTGCACCCACGGCTCGGGCTCGAAGCTGACGCCCGCGTACAGGGACTTGTGGCGCAGCAGGTCGATGCGGGGGTGGTCGTCGGAGAAGCCGCGCGGCCTGGTCTTCAGCCGCTCGCCGCCGATCCGGTAGCCGGCGTCGGCGAGCCCGCGGGTGATCGACTCCAGCGGCTTGCCGGTGACGTCCTCGTCGACGGCCGCGCGGTAGCGGGCGACCTGGTCGGACGCCTGGGTGTAGCAGCCGCCGGCCGCGTACAGGCCGGCCGCGCTGACCTCGACGTAGAAGCCGATGCCCGGCATCAGGTCGACGAACGCGCCCTGATGCGTCTTGTACGGCGTCTTGTCCTTGGAGAACCGCACGTCACGGTAGGGACGGAAGAGCTGGGCCTGCCCGAACTCGGCGGCCAGCTCGTCGGTGAGCGCGGTCATGGGCGCCCGCACGGCGTCCTCGTAGAGGTGCTTGTGGCGGGTGAAGTAGGTCTTGGAATTGTCCGCCTCAAGGCCCTCGTAATAGATGAACGCCTCGTCGGGGAAGCCGGTGAAACCCATGGGCCAAGAGTGCCACGCCGCTCACCGTGCGGTGTACGTACGGCCCGGCGACGGCGGCCTGCCGTACAGCTCCGAGACCGTCACGAACGTGAAGCCCTTCTTGGTGAGCGTGTCGAGCACCTTCGGCACGGCTTCGACCGTGGTCGGGTGGATGTCGTGCATGAGCACGATCGATCCGGGTTTGGCGGTGTCGGCCTGCTTGATGATGGCCTCCGGGTGGCGGTGCAGCCAGTCGAGGGTGTCGACGTCCCACAGGATCTGGGCCAGGCCCTCGCGGCGGGTCTCGGCGGCGACGGCGGTGTCGGTGTTGCCGTACGGCGGGCGCATCACCCGCATCGTGACCCCGGTCAGCCGGTGCACGAGCTCTCCTGTGTGTCTCAGCTCGTGCTGCAGCCCCTCCGGCGACAGGCCCGTCAGCGACGGGTGCGACCAGGAATGGTTGCCGATCTCGTGGCCCTCGTCCACGATGCGGCGGGTGATGTGGCCGCCCTTGTCGGCGGCCACCTGCTCCCCGAGCACGAAGAAGGTGACCTTGACCCCACGCTGACGCAGCAGATCGAGCAGCTTGCCGGTGTAGGGCCCGGGGCCGTCGTCGAAGGTCAGAGCCACGCATTTGATCTTCGCGCAGTCGAACCTGCGGCGGCGCGGCCAGTCGGCCTGCTGCGCGACCAGACGTTTGGCCAGGACCTCAGGACTCACCTGCGGACGGATCATCGCGGTCTGCCTGCGTGGCACCGGCTGGGCGACACAGCCCACCAGAGCGAACAGGGCCAATGGCAAAGCCCATATGCGCATGTTTTCCCCCGAAACACCGCACGCGGGGGCCTTTACGGATAGTCCTGGACCGGTCTCCCCCGTAGTTCCCTGGCCAGGTCGTCCCACCAGGGTGGGATATCCGCGTGCAGCTCCTTGTAGCGGCGCGCCACGCGCATGGCACATCCAACCGGATCCGTACCCAGATGACGACGTTTAACCGGACCTTCCTGCCATCGGTAAAAGCCGTCCCGATAATGCACGACCAGACCGATCCAGACCGAGATGGTCGCTCCGTCACCCACCTCGTACGCGCTGGTGACGCCCAGCCCGTGCAGCTCCGCCTGGAGTTTCTCGGTCGCTGCCCGGGCCTCACTCACACGCCACCCCCTGCCGACGTTTCCGTACACAACAGATGTACCCAGCAACGGGCATCAGCCGTCCAAGACATGCAGTAATCATGAAACTCCGGGGGGTGTTCAGGTGGGCGTTCGGCGTTATTGGTCCGGCGCCTCGCGCGGTTCGGCGACCACCATCACCAGCCGGAGCTCCCGCTCGCCCGCGTTCGCGTAACGATGCGGGCGGTCGGCGGTGAACAGCACGGCGTCGTCCTTTCCGATCACGTGGCTCCTGCCCTGGATGGTGAGCGTGAGCTCGCCCTCCAGCACGGTCACCATCTCGCGGGTGCCCGGCGGGTGGGCGTCGCCGTCGTGGTGCTCGCCGGGGGCGAGCCGCCAGTCCCACAGCTCCAGGATCATCGGGGAATCCGCGCCGACGAGCAACTTGGCCTGGACCCCGCCCTGGTCGAAGGTGACCACGTCGCTCTTGTCCACGACCCGGACCATGGGCACGTCGGAGACCTCCACCAGCCGCGCCACGGTGACGCCGAGCGCGGAGGCGATCCGGGTGAGCGTGGAGACGCTGGGGTTGGTCCGCCCCTGCTCGACCTGGACGAGCATCCCGCGGCTCACTCCCGACCTGGCGGCCAGCGCGTCGAGCGTGAGCCCCCGGTGCGAGCGCTGGGCGCGCACGTTGTTGGCGATGGCCTGGGTGATGGTCTCCGGGTCTTCCATGCGGTGCAGTCTAGTGATTCGCTTTTGCACTCTGTTGCACCCTATATATTGCACTAGTAGTGCAATCTGTTGAACAAGACGGGAGGACGACGTGACCGCGGTGATCCTGGCGACCGCCTGCGCGGTGGTCTACGGCACGGCCGACTTCTTCGGCGGGCTGGCCAGCAGGCGATCCCAGGTGCTCTCGGTCGTGGCGCTCTCGCAGCTCGCCGGCCTGGCGCTGATCCTCGTCCTGCTGCCCCTGCTGCCCGGCGCGGTGAGCGCGTCCGCCCTGCTGTGGGGCCTGCTCGCGGGCCTGTCGGGCGCGGCCGGGCTGGCGCTGTTCTACCGCGCGCTCGCCACCGGCGTGATGTCCGTGGTCGCGCCCACGACCGCCGCCACCTCGGCGGCCCTGCCCGTGCTGTACGGCCTGGCCACCGGCGAACGTCCGGCGTTCTGGGCTCTCGCCGGGGTCGTGCTGGCGCTCGGCTCGATCGTCCTGATCAGCCGGGACAGGTCGGCGGGCCGGGGTTCGGTCATGTCGGTGCTGGTCTCGCTGGCCGCGGGAGCGGGCTTCGGCGGGTTCTTCATCCTGCTCGCCGTCGCGCCCTCCGACGCGGGCCTGTGGCCGCTGGTCGGCGCCCGGATGTCGTCGGTGACCGTCGTCGTCCTGCTGGCCCTGGTCACCAGGCGCTCGCTGCGGCCCGGAGCGGGGTCCCTGCGCGTCATCCTGGCGGCCGGGGCGCTCGACATGGCGGCCAACGTGCTCTTCCTGCTGGCGCAGCGACAGGGCCTGCTGAGCCTGGTCGCCGTGCTGGTCTCGCTCTACCCCGCGAGCACGCTGCTGCTGGCCAGGCAGGTGCTCGGCGAGCGGCTGCGCGGCGTGCAGATCGCGGGGGTGGCCTGCGCGCTCGCGGCGGTCACCCTGATAGCCGTTGCACAGCCCGGCTAGCCCTTGCTACGTTTCGCCCGTGCGCCGTGAGCGGGCACAGTCGCTGAAGCACGTCGCGGTACCGTACGACTCGGATCGGGCCTTCCTCGACCTCGTCGCGCCGCGCGTGCGCGCCGCGCTGGACGAAGACAGGCGCGTGCTGGTGATCAACCGGCCCGACAAGCTGGCGCTGCTGGCCGAGGCCCTCGACGGCGACGCGGGCCGGATCGACAGCCGCCCCTCCAGCGCCTGGTACGGCCACCCCCACCGCATGCTGGCCGCCTACCACGAGTACACGCGCGGGCGGCCCACCCTCGTCGTCGGCGAGCCCGTCTGGGCGGGCATGAGCGAGCCGCGGATCAGAGACCTGATCCGCTACGACTCGGTCATCAACGCCGCGCTCGGCCCGGCCCCCTCGATCATGTTGTGCCTGTACGACGTGCGCCAGACCCCCGAACCCGTGCTCGAACTCAACCAGGTCGTCCACCCCCTGCTGCTCGGCGGCGCCGGCGAGACCGCGAGCAGCCGTTTCGTCGAGCCCCACGAGCTGGTGCTGAACGGCGACCGCGCCCCGCTGCCAGAGCCGGGCCCGGGGGCCCACACCGTGCGTTTCACGGCCCGCGAGCTCAAACGCCTGCGCCAGACCGTCGGCGACTACGCCAGGGCGGCCGGCATGGACCGCAATCTCATCACGTCGATCGTGCTCAGCGTCTCCGAGATCGCCGCGAACTCGGTCGAGCACGGCGCGGGCTTCGGCACGATCACCATGTGGCTGGAGGGCCGCGAGCTCGTGTGCGACCTCGCCGACCCCGGCGGCGCCCTCGACGACCCGTTACCCGGCTACATACCACCGGAGCCCGAATCCCCACGGGGATACGGGCTCTGGATCAGCCGTCAGCTCTGCGACCGGGTGGAGCTGCGCACCGAAGGCGGCGTGTTACGCGTCCGCCTTCATCTGTCCCTGGACTCGGCGAGCGCTTAGGCGGCCACGCGGGGGGCGGGCAGGCGTACGGCGCCCTCTTCGCGCGCGTAGTCCTCCAGCATGCCGCGCAGCTGCCGGCGGCCTCGGTGCAGCCTGGACATCACGGTGCCGATGGGCGTGCCCATCCGCTCGGCGATCTCCTTGTACGCGAAGCCCTCCACGTCGGCCAGGTAGACGGCCACGCGGAAGTCCTCGGGGAGCGAGCGCAGGGCGTTCATCACGACGCTGTCGGGCAGCCGGTCGAGCGCCTCGGTCTCGGCCGAGCGCAGGCCCGTGGAGCTGTGGGACTCGGCGGCGTGCAGCTGCCAGTCCTCGATGTCCTCGGCGGCCGACAACTTCGGCGAGCGCTGCTTCTTCCGGTAGTCGTTGATGAAGTTGTTGGTCAGGATCCGGTGCAGCCACGCCTTGAGGTTGGTGCCCTCGCGGAACTGGTGGTACGACGTGTACGCCTTGGCCACGGTCTCCTGCACCAGGTCTTCTGCGTCGGCGGCGTTACGGGTCAGGCGCATGGCGGAAGCGAACAGCTGCGACGTCACGGGCACGACATCGCGCTCGAACCAGTCCTGACGCTGCTCATCGGTCATCGTGATCAATTCATTCCCCCTTGCGCTATCCCCCGTTTCGGCACAGGCCGCCTGACAGCATCCTCATCATCGCAAGCCCCGGGTAAGGGGCGCGTTAGAAGAAGGCGCATTGGTCAGAAGGGGTCTGAGTCCATCTGCTCGCGGCGTGCGTGGTCACGTCCACGGCCGGACAAGTCTCATTATCATAACACTACCCACCCAATTTCGTAGGAATAGTGGCCAGAGTCACATGGGATAGCGTATGGACCATGGATTTCGTGGACCGTCACGACACGGGAACGCGCCGCTGGGTGGCGGAGGCCATCCGCAAGGTGGAGGCCGACGCCAACCGGAGTTGTGACACGCACCTGCACGTCTTTCCGCTGCCCACGCACTGGGGCGTAAACCTCTACCTGAAGGACGAATCAGTGCACCCGACCGGTTCCCTGAAGCATCGGCTCGCCCGGTCACTCTTCCTGTACGGCCTGGCCAACGGCTGGATCGGCCCGACCACCACGATCGTGGAGGCGTCGAGCGGATCGACCGCCGTGAGCGAGGCGTATTTCGCCCGGCTGCTCGGCCTGCCGTTCATCGCCGTCATGCCCGCGTCCACGTCACCCGAGAAGTGTCACCTGATCGAGTTCTACGGCGGGAAATGTCACCTCGTCGCCGACCCCACAGCGATCTATGACGAATCTCACCGCCTGGCCGCCGAGACCGGCGGTCACTTCATGGACCAGTTCACCTACGCGGAGCGAGCGACGGACTGGCGTGGGAACAACAACATCGCCGAGTCGATCTATTCCCAGATGTCGTTGGAGCCGCATCCCGAGCCCGCCTGGATCGTCGTCGGCGCCGGCACCGGCGGCACGTCCTCCACGATCGGCCGCTACATCCGCTACCGCCGCCACCCCACCCGCCTCGCCGTCGTCGACCCGGAGGGCTCGGCGTTCTACCCGAGCTGGACCTCCGGCGACGCCTCGGTCACGGCGCCGGGCTCGCGGATCGAGGGCATCGGCAGGCCGCGTGTGGAGCCGTCGTTCCTGCCCAGCGTGATCGACCGGATGATCGCCGTCCCCGACGCCCGCTCGATCGCCGCCATGCACTGGACGCGCGAGGTCACCGGCCTCGACGTCGGCGGTTCCACGGGGACGAACATGGCGGCCTGCGTGGCGCTCGTCCGCGAGATGCGCGAGGCCGGCGACCAGGGCAGCATCGTCACCCTGGTCTGCGACAGCGGCGACCGCTACAACGGCACCTACGGCAACCCCGACTGGCTGGCCGCCCAGGGCCTGGACCTCGCCCCCCACCTGGCCGACCTGCGCTCCTTCCTGCCGACCTGACCCCGGCCCAGCCGCCACGCGCCGCCTCAGACCACCTCAGACCGCCTCAGACCTGCCTCAGGCCGGCCTCAGACGGCGCGGCGGGCGGGCGCGCGGCTCAGGCGGGCTTGGCGGGGTCGACGCCGAACAGGCGGGCCAGGTCGTCGAGCATGGCGTGCGCTCCCTGGAGGCCCACCGCGCTCATCCAGGTCAGGTCGCTGACCTCGTGCTTCTCCC
>JABFVJ010000011.1 GCA_013362835.1 Nonomuraea sp.
GCCTGGGCCCGGCCGTCGCCCTGGTGGCCGGGAACGTCGTCGGCACCGGCATCTTCCTGCTGCCGGCCTCGCTGGCGGCGATCGGCACGATCAGCCTCGTCTCCATGGCCCTGGTCACCGTCGGCGCGGTCGCGATGGCGATCGTCTTCGGCAGGCTGGGCGCGCGCGTCCCGGCCGCGGGCGGCCCCTACGCCTACGCGCGCGAGGCGTTCGGGGAGTTCACCGGGTTCTGGATCGCCTGGTCGTTCTGGCTGACGGCGTGGATCGGCAACGCGGCCATCGCCGTGGCGTGGGTGGGCTACGTGCAGTACCTGGCCCGCGGGCTGTTCGGGCTCGACTGGGGCGGCACGCCCGGCTCGGTCCTCATCGGCCTGGCCGGGCTGTGGATCCCGGCCGCGGTGAACCTCGCGGGAGTGCGCAACGCGGCCGCCTTCCAGGTGGTCACCACGGTCCTGAAGTTCGCGCCGCTGCTGTTCGTGTCGGTCGTGGGCCTGTTCTTCGTGCACAAGGGCAACTTCGCCGCCTTCAACGCCACCGGCGGGAGCTGGGTCTCGGCCGTGTCGCTGGCGGGGGCCGTGACGCTGTTCATCTACTCCGGCGTGGAGAGCGCGGCCGTCGCGGCGGAGCGGGTCAGGGACCCGGCCCGCACCGTCGGCCGGGCCGGCGTCATCGGCGTGCTGGCCTGCGCCGTCCTGTACATCCTCAGCACGGTCGCCGTCATGGGCGCCGTGCCGCACGCCGAGCTGGCCGGGTCGGCCGCGCCCTTCGCCGACGCCGTCGACAACATGTTCGGCGGGTCGGGCGGCGGCCTGCTCATGGCGGGCTGCGCGGTCGTGTCCGGCATCGGCGCGCTGAACGGCTGGACGCTGCTGGTCGCCGAGATGCCGCTGGCCGCCTCCAGGGACGGCATGTTCCCGCCGCCCTTCGCGCGGGTCTCACGCCGGGGCGCGCCCGTCACGGGCATCCTGGCCGGCACGGTGCTCACCTCGCTCATGCTGCTCGTCGGCTACGCCTCGGAGAACGCCTTCGACACCATCGTGCTGCTGGCCTCCTTCACCACGGTCGTCCCCTACTTCTTCTCGGCGGCCGCGCAGCTGTTCTGGCTGGTGACCGGGGCCCGGCGGGTGCACAAGGGCCGCCTGGCCCGCGACCTGACGGCGGCGGCGCTCGCGCTGCTGTTCGCGTTCTGGATGGCGTACGGGTCCGGGCCGCAGGCCGTGCTCGGCGGGACGCTCATGCTGCTGGCCGGGGTGCCCGTGTACGTGTGGCTGAAGGCCAGACGCGGCGAGTACGGCCCACGTGATGTCCGGCACCCGGAGGGGATATCAGATAAATGACCTTTCATGTCGATTCCGAGGTCGGCCGGCTCCGCCAGGTCCTGCTGCACAAGCCCGAGCTCGCGCTCAAGCGCCTGACCCCGTCCAACAAGGACGCGTTCCTCTTCGACGACGTGCTGTGGGTGCAGCGCGCGGTGGAGGAGCACGAGGAGTTCGAGCGGGTGCTGCGCGACCGCGGCATCGTCGTGCACATGCTGGCCGACCTCCTGCGGGAGGTGGTCGACATCCCCGAGGCGCGCAAGCACATCCTCGACGCGGTCATCGACGAGCGCTGGCTCGGCCCGATCGCCATCGACGACATCCGCAACACGCTCGACAGCCTGGACTCGGCCACCCTCCAGGTGCACCTGACCGGCGGGATCACCAAGCGCGAGCTGGTCGCGATGGGCTGCGACCCCAAGTCGGTGGCCTTCCACACCACCGCGGACGACGACTTCGTGCTGCCGCCGCTGCCCAACCACCTGTTCACCCGCGACACCTCCTGCTGGATCTACGACGGCGTGTCGATCAACGCGATGCGCAAGAAGGCCCGCATGCGCGAGACGGTCAACCTGGAGGCCGTCTACATGTTCCACCCGATGTTCGCGCCCGGCTTCAACCGGCCCGGGGAGGGCGGCTTCCACTGCTGGATGCCCGGCCAGTCGGTGGCGCCCGCGACCTTGGAGGGCGGCGACGTGCTGGTCATCGGGCGCGGCGCGGTGCTGGTCGGGATGAGCGAGCGCACCCAGCCGCAGGCGGTCGAGATGCTGGCGCAGCGGCTGTTCAGCACCGGCTCGGCGTCGCGGATCGTGGCGCTCGACATGCCGAAGGCGCGCGCGTTCATGCACCTCGACACGGTGATGACGATGCTGGACGTCGGCGTGTTCACCAAGTACGCCGGGCTCGGGATGTTGCCGGCGTACACGATCGAGCCGGGTGAGACGTCCAAGGAGCTCAAGGTCACCGACCACCCGCCCCAGGACATGCACAGGGCCATCGCCCACGCGCTCGGCATGGACGACATCACCGTCCTCACCCCCCACCAGGACGTCTACGCCGCCGAACGCGAGCAGTGGGACGACGGCTGCAACGGCCTGGCCGTCGAGCCCGGCGTGATCGTCGCCTACGAGCGCAACACCACCACGAACAACCACCTGCGCGACAACGGCATCGAGGTCATCACGATCCGGGGCAGCGAGCTCGGCAGGGGACGCGGCGGGCCGCGCTGCATGAGCTGCCCGCTGGAGCGCGACGGCATCTAGGGGGCGACATGGCGTTCTCCGACGAGGCCGGGAACCGGCCGCACACCATCAAAGCGATCATGGTCGCAACCCTGGGGGACTGAATGCGGGTCATCGTCGCACTCGGCGGCAACGCGGTGCTCAAGCGCGGCCAGCGGCCCGACGCCGACGTACAGCGGGACAACATCGCCACGGCGGTCAGGACACTCGCCGAGCTCGCCGTCGAGCACGAGCTGGTCATCACCCACGGGAACGGCCCCCAGGTCGGCATGCTGGCCCTGGAGAGCGCCGCGGACCCCAACCTGAGCAGGCCCTACCCGTTCGACACGATCGGCGCGCAGACGCAGGGCATGATCGGCTACTGGATGCAGCAGGCGCTGCAGAACGCGCTCCCCGGCAGGCAGGTCCTCGCCGTGGTCACCCAGACGCTGGTCACGGCCGTCGACCCGGCCTTCGACAACCCGACCAAGTTCGTCGGCCAGGTCTACGAGGAGGACGAGGCGCGCAAGCTCGCCGCCGAGTTCGGCTGGACGGTGAGGCCCGACGGCGAGTACTGGCGGCGCGTGGTCCCCTCCCCCGTCCCGCAGCGCATCGTCGAGACCCGGCTGATCCGCAAGATGATCCGCGAGGGGGTCGTCGTGATCTGCGCGGGCGGCGGCGGCATCCCGGTCGTGCGCGACGAGCACGGCCGCCTGTCGGGCGTCGAGGCGGTCGTCGACAAGGACCTGACGGCCTCGATGCTGGCCGAGTCGCTGGAGTGCGACGCCTTCCTCATCCTCACCGACGTCCCGCGCGTGATGCGCGGCTTCGGCGCGCCGGGTCAGACCGAGATCGCCCACACCACCCCGCACGAGCTGCGCGGCCTCGACTTCCCCGCCGGGTCGATGGGGCCGAAGGTCGACGCGGTGTGCCGGTTCGTCGAGACCACCGGCGACATGGCCGCCATCGGCAGGCTCGACCAGGCGCAAGACATACTCGCGGGCTCGGCGGGCACGATTGTCACGCCCAACGGGATGTGGCCGCTGACGAGCACCCTCTAGGAGGCCGACGTGACACTGGCCGCGCGCCTGCTGCGCACCAAGCCGACCGAGCGCATCGTGGCCGAGGGCGGGCAGGGCGAGGGCGGCGAGCTGCGGCGCACGATGACGTTGTGGCAGCTCACGCTGTTCAGCGTCGGTGCCACGCTCGGCACGGGCATCTTCGTCATCCTCGGGCAGGCGGTGCCCAAGGCGGGTCCCGCTGTGGTGCTGGCGTTCGTGCTCGCCGCCGTCACGGCGTTGTTCTCGGCCCTCTCGTACGCCGAGCTGGCCGGGACGATCCCGGTGTCGGGGTCGTCGTACTCGTACGCGTACGCGACGCTGGGCGAGCTGGTGGCCTGGGTGTGCGGCTGGTGCCTCATGCTGGAGTACGCCGTGTCCGTGGCGGCCGTGGCCGTGGGCTGGGGCGAGTACCTGAACGCGTTCCTGCGCAGCCTGTTCGGCTGGGCCCTGCCCGAGGCGATCACCCGCTCCCCCGGCCAGGACGGCGGCGTGGT
>JABFVJ010000063.1 GCA_013362835.1 Nonomuraea sp.
AGAAGAGGATCACATACGGAAGGAGTCCTTGGCCAGGCGGGCGAGGCGGGTCTCGTCGATGGTGTGGCCGAGGCCGGACTGGGTGAGGGGTACGGCGACGACGCCCGCGTTCGCGCCCACCACCGGGGTCACGATCTGGTTCTGCTTCGGGGGCTGGGTGACGTCGCACGGCAGGGTGCAGCCGGGCAGGCTCGCGACCGCCACCGTGGCCGCCCTGGCCAGGCCGGCGCCCTGGCCGCCCGCGCACTGGATGTCCCAGCCGGCCGCCGCCGCCCGGTCGTGCGCGCGCCGCGCCTCGCTGAGCGAGGGGAAGGCGGTGGGGCGCAGCAGGAGCACCTTGGCGGCGCGGACGGTGAGGAAGTCGTCGAGCTCGGCGGTCGAGCGCACCTCGACGGCGACCGAGGCGGCCACCTCGTCCTGGAGCGCGGCGTGCGCGTAGACGTCGCGGGCGGCGAAGGGGCGTTCGATCACCTCCAGGCCGTAGGAGTCGAGCGCGACGAGCTGGCCGAGGTCGGTGTAGGCGTTGCCGCAGTCGACGGCGAGCGTCAGCGCCGGGTACGCCTGCCGCACCGCGCGTACGGGCTCGACGTCCCAGCCGGGCCTGATGTCGAGGGTGACGTGGCCGTAGCCGGCGCAGACCTGCTGGTTGACGCGGGAGACGAGGCTCTCGATGGACGGATCGGGCACGAGCCGCACGGTGGCCATCAGCGAGGTACGGGTGCCGCCGAGGGCGTGCGCGAGCGGCACGCCCCGCATCCTGGTCCACAGGTCCCAGCAGGCCATGTCGACGGCCGAGTCGCCGCTCGGCACGGTGTCGGGGTGCTCCCAGTCGACGCCGATCAGCAGGGCGGCGAGCGACTCCTCCAGCCTGGACCAGGTCTTGGGCTCGGGGGAGACGGTCTCGCCCCAGCCGGTCATGCCGCCGTGGTCGGTGAGCTTGACGAGCAGGCTCTCCGACCTCCTGCCTGCCGGCAGGACCAGCCGGAAGACCTCCAGCTCCCGCACTCGCGGCATGACTCCCCCTTTTGTCATGACGAGACCGGTCGCGCCTGGTGGGGACCATTTCGGCCGCCCGTTTGGCGCGTTCTCATCACAATGACGCGGTCCCTTCCATAGTGCCTGCCTTCGCAGGCTGCACAAAACGCGGGGCCAGCACCACGGCGACGACGGCCAGCACGACGGTGAACCAGAGGCCCACGGCGTAGTTCTCGCCGGTGGCGGTGAACAGGGCGCCGCTGACCGCGACGGCCACCACGGTGAACACCGACTCGCCGACGCCCACGGCCGCGCTGTTCTGCCCTTCCTCGCCCTCCTTGGACATCTCCAGCACCAGCACGGACACCGTCGGGTGCAGCGCGCCGATGCCGAGCCCGGAGATCGCCATCGCGACGTACGCGACCGCGATGGGCAGCGAGTCGATCAGCACGAGCGACACCAGCGCGATGCCGCCGGCGATCATCGCGGCGCCGCCGCGGATGGCGGCCAGGTGGCCGATCGTGCCGCGGCCCTTGATCCAGGAGCCGGTGGACCAGCCGAGCGCGCCGATCGTGAGGACGACGCCGGCGCCGGTGGCGGTCAGGCCGCGCTCGTTCATCAGCATGAGCGGGATGAGCACCTCTGCGGCCATGAGCGAGCCGTAGGCCAGGCCGCGCAGCACGGGGGCGGTGGGCAGGCCGCGGGCGGCGCGCAGCGAGCCGGGCAGCAGCAGCCTGGGCAGGGCCACGGCCAGCAGGACGACACCGGCCACGAGCAGCGGCAGGCCGGCCAGCTTCAGGGCGCTGCCGTACTGGATGAGGGCGGCGGCGACGGCGGTCAGCGTGGCCCAGACGAGCTTGCGGCCGAGCCCGGGGGCGGGTGCGGCGGCGATCTGCTCGCCGGTACGTCCGGCGGTGCCCCGCCACAGCAGCAGCGCCGAGGGGATCACCAGCGCGGAGACGCCGAGGAAGATCCACCGCCAGTCCACGTTCTCCACGACGAAACCGGCGATGGCCGGGCCGATCATGGACGGCACCACCCAGGCGGCCGAGAACAACGCGAACACCTTGGGATGCATGGCTCCCGGGAAGACCCGGGCGACCAGCACGTACAGGGAGACCTGGATCAACCCGGCGCCGAGCCCCTGCACGAAGCGGCCCGCGACCAGCACCTCCATCGTCGGCGCCAGCCCCGCCACCAGCAGACCGGCCACGAACGCGGCCACGCCGGCCGCGATCGGCCGCATCGGCCCCCGCACGTCGCTCCACCGGCCGCCGAGCACGGTGGCGATCACACTGGCCGCGAGGGTGGCGCTGAAGGCCAGGTTGTACAGGGGCATGCCGCCGAGGTCGCGGGCCACGACGGGCATCGCGGTCGCCACCGCCATCGCCTCGAAGGCCACCAGCATGACGAGGGCGACCAGCCCGACGCTGAGCGCCCGGTAGGGGGCGGACAGCACGCCGGGCGGGGCAGGAGTCTTGATCGTCGGTTCAACAGTCGTGGTCATGACCGCAAAACTACGAGGAACCCCCAGGCCGGCACATCGGGCGCGGGGCCTAGGCAATTAGGCCTAAGGCATGTGCGACCCGATGCCGTCGAGCAGCAGTTCGAGGCCGAAGCGGAACCGGTCCTCGCCGTCGGCGGCGATCAGGTCGTCGATGTGCTCGACCATGTGGGGGAAGCGCTCCGGCGGCAGGGTGCGGTAGTAGTCGGCGATCTGCCCGGCGAAGGAGGCGAAGTACTCCTTCGCCGACGTCATGCCGGACGTCCGCATCCGGGTGATGTGCACCGAACCCTCGTAGGCGTCGCCGACGAGGTAGAGGGAGAGCCGGTCCAGGCACAGGGAGGCGTTCTTCGGCGACATCCCGGCCTCGATGAGCAGCCCGAACACGAACTCGCCCGCGCGCAGCGAGTTCTCGCCGGTGGGGATGGTGGCGAGCGCCGCCCTGGCCACGTCCGCGTGCTTGTTCAGCACGCGGTAGACCTCCATCGCGTACGCCCTGAGCTGCTCCTTCCAGCGGGCCGGGTCGCGTTCGGGCAGCTCGATCTCGCCGAGCACGCGGTCGTAGACGAGTTCGAGCAGCTCGTCCTTGTTGGCCACGTGGGCGTACAGCGAGGCGGGGCCGGTGTCGAGCTCCTGGGCGACGCGTCTCATGCTGAGCGCGTCGAGCCCTTCGGCGTCGAGGACGCGCAGCCCGGTCTCGACGATCAGATCCTGGCTGAGCTGCCGCCTGATCTGCGCGGGCTTGCGGGACTTGCGCCACGGCGGCACCGGCACGGCTTCTTCCTTGCTCCCCATGTCGAACACTGTACTTGACACGAACGGTGTTCGCCACTAAAACGGTGTTCGTAAACGAACAGTGTTCGCCGCAAGAACGGCGTTCTAAGGAGTTCCCGATGACCGTGACCAATCCCGTGCCGGTGGCGGAGGCCGCCGCGCCCTACCGGTGGCGCTGGGCCGCCCTCTTCGTGATCCTCGCCGCCGAGGTCATGGACCTGCTCGACGCGCTGATCACCACGATCGCCGCCCCCACGATCCAGAAGGACCTGGGCGGCTCCGACAGTCTCGTGCAGTGGCTCGGCGCCGGATACACCCTGGCCATGGCCGTCGGCCTGATCACCGGCGGCCGGCTCGGCGACCTGTTCGGCCGCAAGCGCATGTTCCTGATCGGCGCGTTCGGCTTCACCGCCGCCTCGCTGCTGTGCGGAGTGGCGACCGGCCCCGAGATGTTGATCGCCAGCCGGGTGTTGCAGGGCCTGTTCGGCGCCGTGATGTTGCCGCAGGGCCTCGGCATGATCAAGGAGATGTTCCCGCCCGAGGAGATCGGCAAGGCGTTCGGCGCCTTCGGCCCGGTCATGACGATCTCGTCGGTCGGCGGTCCCGTGCTGGCCGGGTGGCTGGTGGACGCCGACTTCTTCGGCACCGGCTGGCGCATGATCTTCCTGATCAACCTGCCGCTCGGCCTCGCCGCCGCGCTCGCCGGCCTGAAGTTCCTGCCCGAGTTCCGGCTGTCCAACGCCACCAGGCTCGACCTCGTCGGCGTCGGCCTGGTCTCGGTGGCCGGCTTCCTGCTGATCTACCCGCTGATCCAGGGCCGCGAGCTGGGCTGGCC
>JABFVJ010000145.1 GCA_013362835.1 Nonomuraea sp.
ATCACATGGAGCAGATCGAGAAGGACACGACGACCGGCTACCGGTGGTGGAGTGTGGAAGAGCTGGAAAGCACCCAAGAGGTGTTCTTTCCGGAGGACCTGGCGGCGATCCTGAGAAAGATCACCAAGGGGTAGTCTCGGCGGTCAAGATTGTCGCCGAAAGGGTCCCTGGACGCTTTGAGCGGGTTCGCGACCGCCCACAGGAGCGCGAACCAGGCACACGCCAGGACCGGGAGCCGGTCAGCGGCGGTAGCCGGCCATGCGCTCCAGGCGGGCCACCCGCTCCGACGTGGGCGGGTGGGTCGAGAAGAGGCGGCCGAAGCCGGATCCGCTGAACGGATTCGCGATCATCATGTGGGAGGCCGAGGTGAGGCGGCTGTTCTCCGGGAGGGGCAGGCTGCGCGCGCCCATCTCGATCTTGCGGAGCGCCGAGGCCAGCGCGAGCGGGTCGCCCGTGAGCCGCGCGCCGGATTCGTCGGCCTGGAACTCCCGCGTACGGGAGATCGCCATCTGGACCATCCCGGCGGCCACCGGCCCGAGCACCATCATCAGCAGGGCGCCCAGGAAGCCGGGGCCCTCGTCGTCGTCGGAACCGCCGAAGAAGACGGCCACGTAGCTCAGCCAGGTGATCATCGTGGCCAGCGCGCCGGCCACGGAGGACACGAGGATGTCGCGGTTGTACACGTGTGACAGCTCGTGGCCGATCACGCCGCGCAGCTCGGCCTCGTTGAGCAGCTTGGTCAGGCCGTACGTGACGCAGACGGCGGCGCGGCGCGGGCTTCGGCCGGTCGCGAACGCGTTCGGCTGCACGGTGGGGGAAATGTACAGGCGAGGCATCGGCTGGCGCGCTTCGGTGGAGAGCTCTCGTACGATCTTGTACAAGGTCGGGTGCTCCACCTCGCTGACCGGCCTGGCCCGCATGGCCGACAGCGCGATGCGGTCGGAGAAGAAGTAGGCGACGCCGTTGCTCACCAGGGCCAGCACGAGCGCGATCCGCAGACCCGTGCCACCGCCCAGCCACGCGCCCACCGCGATGATGAACGCGGACAGACCCCCCAGGAGGACGGCGGTGCGCAGACCGTTGTGGTGCAAGGTTTCCCCCCTTCGTGGTCCGGGTTCACCTCGTCCAACGATGACGACCCCGTCTATCGTTCCCCGGCGTGCTCAGCCGAGGGCGGAGCGCGACCTTCCAGGGCCCGCCCTCAGGAACGCTCTACGCGCTCTCAGGTCATCCCGTGGCCGATAACGACGTCATGTCCAGGACCAGTTGGGGCGCGACCGAGAAGAGGATCGCCACGGCCAGGGCCAGGCCGATGGCCAGCCAGGCCGCGGGGGCCGGCCGGTGGAGGGCCTTCCCGCCGGACGGGGTGAAGAGGCGGGCGGTCCAGGCGGCGTAGTAGTACAGGCCGATCACGGTGTTGACGGCCATGACCAGCGCGAGCCAGCCCAGGCCGCCCTCGACGATCTCCCGGAACACGAAGACCTTGGCGAAGAGGCCGGCGAGCCCCGGCGGCAGACCCGCCAGGCAGACCAGGCAGAACGCCAGCGCGATCCCCGCCGCCGGGTTGCGCAGGGCGAGGCCGCGGTAGTCGTCGAGCTCGTTGCGGGCGGCGGTCCTGGAGACGAGCATGACGACGGCGAAGGCTCCGAGGTTCATGGCCGCGTAGATGACCAGGTACGCGATGGATGTGCCCGTCGCCGCCTGCGGGTCGGCCGCGGTCGCGGCGACCGCGAGCGGGGCCAGGACGTAGCCGGACTGCGCGACCGACGACCAGGCCAGCATGCGTACGGCCGAGCGCTGGCGCATGGCGAGCAGGTTGCCCACGGTCATGGTCAGCGCCGACACGATCGCGATCACCGGCCCCCAGCTCGACGACTGGCCGGCCAGCGCGGTGACCAGGACGAGGATGAGACCGGCGAACCCGGCCGCCTTGGAGATGACCGAGAGCAGGGCGGCCACCGGGATGGGAGCGCCCTGGTAGACGTCGGCCGCCCAGGAGTGGAACGGCACGGCGGCGACCTTGAAGGCGAACCCGGCCGCGACCAGCACCACGCCCACCGTGACGACCCCGGGCAGCCCGTGGGCGGTCTCCAAGGCCGTCGAGTACGTGCCCGCCGCCACCCCCGGCGCCGGAACCCGGCCGCTGACGACGGCCGCGAGCCGGGACAGGTAGACCGTGCCGGAGATGCCGTACAGGAGGGAGACGCCGAAGAGCATGATGGCCGTCGACACGACCGACACGACGAAGAGCTTCACCGCGGCTTCGGACGCGCGGCCGTCGTAGCGTTTCAGCGCGGTGAGGGCGAACACCGGGAGCGAGACCAGTTCGAGCGCGACCACGAGCATGATCAGGTCGCGGGAGGCAGGCAGGGTGACCGCGCCGACGAGCGTACAGAGCAGCAGGAAGTACCACTCGCCGACCGGGATGCCGCCACCGGCGAGTTCGGTCATCGACATCAGCACGACCACCAGGGCCGCGACGAGCACCAGCCCGGCGAAGGCCAGCGTGAACCGGTCGGCCACGAACGAGCAGAGCGCGCCCTGCCCGTCGGCCGCGAGATCAGGTGGGACGCAGAACGTCGACCTCGGCACGCCGCTCACGGCCTGCGCCACGACGAAGCCCAGCGCGACGAGGACGCCCGCCAGCGTCACCAGCCCGAGGCCGGTCCTGGTGCGGGTCGTGGCGGGGAGGAACGCGTCGAGCAGCAGGACGAGCCCGGCCACCGCCGCGAGCGCCAGCGGCGGCGCGATCACGAAGTAGTCGATCTGCTGGATCATGAGACGACTCCCAGCAGGGTCTGTACGGCCGGTGTGGTGAGCGAGAGCAGGAGACCGGGCCAGAGCCCGAAGAGCACGATCAGGACCACCAGCGGCGTCCAGGCGGCCAGCTCGTAGCCTCGGATGTCGTCGATCTGGATCTCGTGACGGGCCTTGGCGGGCTCCAGCGTCGCGGTCGCCGAACGTTCCTCGCCCGAGCCGCCGAGCGGCGCGACGGGACGTTCGTCCGGCGTGTCGTGGACCAGGCGGTCGTCGACCACGGTTTCCGGCCGCACACTCGTGACCGCGGGACGGCCGTGGGTGACCCGGGACAGCATGAGCACGAAGTACGCGGCCGTCAGGACCGCGCCCAGCCCGCCGATCACCATGTACGTGAGGAACAGCGGACGCGGCAGGCCGTCCGCCGGCTGGAACGCCCCGAACAGGGCCAGCATCTCCCCCCAGAACCCGGCCAGTCCGGGCAGCCCGAGCGAGGCGATGGCGGCGAACGTGAGCACCGCTCCCAGCCGGGGCATCGTGGCCAGCATGCCGCCGCCGAGTGTCGGCATGTCGGCCGTGTGGTAGCGGTCCTTGATCGCTCCGGCGAGGAAGAACAGCAGGCCGGTGATCAGGCCGTGGGCGACGTTCGCGAACAGGGCGCCGTTGATGCCGACCGGGGTCAGGGTCGCGAAGCCGAGCAGGACGAAGCCCATGTGGCCGACGGAGGAGTAGGCGATCATGCGTTTCAGGTCACGCTGGGCCAGACAGGCCAGGGCGCCGTAGATGATCCCGACCACGGCGAACGCCCCCAGCCACGGCGCCACCGCCGTCGCCCCCTCGGGCAGGACGGGGATGGCGATCCGGGCGAAGCCGTAGGTGCCCATCTTCAGCAGTACGCCGGCCAGCAGCACCGAGCCCGTGGTCGGAGCCTCGGTGTGGGCGTCGGGCAGCCAGGTGTGCAGGGGCCACATCGGTGTCTTCACCGCCAGGCCCACCCCGATCGCCACGAACGCCAGGATCTGCACGGACCTGGACATCCCCGCGCCGTGGGACGCGGCCAGCTCCACCATGTCGAGCGTGCCGGTCTGGGCCCAGACGAGCAGCAGGCCGAGGAGCATCACGACCGAGCCGAGCAGCGTGTACAGGATGAACTTGATCGACGCCGCCCTGCGGCCCGGCCCGCCCCAGATGCCGATCAGGAAGTACATCGGGATCAGCACGATCTCGAAGAACACGAAGAAGAGCAGCAGGTCGAGGGCGAGGAACGTACCGATCATGCCGACTTCGAGCACCAGCAGCGTGAACACGAGCGCCCGCGGCCTGTCCCCC